>CAOKUK010000196.1 GCA_948472595.1 uncultured Eubacterium sp. | reverse complement strand
CATTGCGCAATGCGGCAAGGCATCCTTATTTCTTAAACCCCATGCTGTATTTTCCGCTGCTGATTTTGGGGGTGGAGAAAATTTTGGGGAAGAAGAAGCCTTTCCTGTTTCTGGGGGCTGTGTTTTTGTCGGCGGTCAGCAATATTTACTTTTTCTATATGCTGGCGCTTCTGACGGTTCTTTATGTGGGGGCGAGGCTGGTGGCCGGCTACCGTAAGAGGGTGCGGGAGGGTTTTTGCATGCTCGTTCGGATTGGGCTTACGTCTGTTCTGGGGGTTATGCTGGCAGCGGTCATTTTGCTGCCTATGTGCTATGTGCTGCTGAGCGACAGCAGGGTTTCCTCTGGGCGGGTGTCCCATATGCTGTACCCTTTCTCCTATTATGGCAGGCTGACAGGGCTGTTCGTCTCTTCGGGGGCAGAGTATTGGCTGTGCATGGGATTTGCCGTTCCGGTGCTGATTGCGCTGTTTTGGCTTTTGTTTCGGGAGAAGGGGCGCTGGTTTTTAAAAAGCCTGTTCTTCCTGTGCCTTGCCATAATTGCGTTCCCAATTTTGGGGCGGGCTTTGAATGGCTTTTCCTATGTGGCGAACCGATGGTGCTGGGCATTTGCCCTGCTGGTGGCTTACGTGCTTGCGGTTTTGTGGCCAAGGCTTATGGAATTGGATGGCAGGGATGCCAGGTTCCTATATCGCTGCCTGACCGTTTATCTGTTGGCTTGCGTGGCATTGAGGCCGTCATGGAGCGGGAACGCTTTTCTCTCCATTGCTTTGGGCTACCTGTTTGTATGGGCGCTGTATCCAGTGCGGAAAGGGAGGGTCTGTCTGGGGGCAGCCGGGAAGCAGTTAGCCGCTTTTTTGCTGGTGCTTGTGAGCATTTTCAATAACAGCTGTTGGCATAATGCGCCTTTTGGGAAGCATTATGTGGCAGAATGCATGGAGCTGTCTGAGGTGAAGCAGGAGCTTATGGCGAATGAGACGGCCGCCATACAGGCGGCAGCCCGGCAGGAGGGTGTCGAAGGGTTTTACCGTTTTTCCGGGAACCGGCCTGTGCAGAATGCAAATGTGGTGGCGGGGCTGTCGTCAACGCAATATTACTGGTCCATTGCCAACCACTATGTGGGGGGCTTCCGCAAGGATATGGAGCTGCGGGAGGCGGACACTTATAATTACCGGGGCTATGACGGCCGCGCGGCTCTGCTTTCTTTGGCGGCTGTGCGCTATTACGCCATCCCCAATGACAGCACAGGGACTGCCCCCTATGGGTTTGTGGAGGTTCCTGTCCGAAAGGACGGTTTGGCGGATGCGGAAGCGGCTGTTTTGGAAAAATATACGGTTTACCGGAATGATTGCCTATTGCCGCTGAGTTATTGTTACGATGGCTATATCCCTGCCGGAGACTGGGAAAAGCTTTCGGCTCTGGAAAAGCAGGAGGCGCTGCTAGAAGGCGTCATGCTGGAGGGCGGGCTAGGAAGCGGGAATCGCTTCCCGCAGGCTGAGCTGCGTTTTTCAGGGCGGGAAATTGCTGCTGCCGTAAGCTGTGAAGGAGAGGGGATTTCCCAGCAGGGCAATGCCTTTGTAGTGACGAAGGAGCATGCCAAGGCGCGACTGGAATTTCAAGGGATGGAAGGCTGTGAGACTTACCTTTCCCTGCAGGGGCTGTATTACCAGGAAGGGCAGCACAAAGCCAAAGGGGAAGACGGGAAGGATATGGAAGCCCGAAGGGAAGGCAAGAAGGATATGGAAGCTCAAGGGGAAGATGCAGGGGAAGGGCAGGCTGAATTTTCCTGGAACAGCAAGGAAGGCATTAAGATGCAGATAAAGCCGTCCCGGGGAGAGGAGAAGACGCTGACTTACTATACGGAAGAATCCTCCCATTACAGCGGGCGCCACGACTTTCTCGTCAATTTGGGGTACTCCAAGGAGTCTATGGGGGCGGCGGAGATTCAGTTTGAGAAGGCCGGGGTTTACGCTTTTGATTCTGTGGGCATTGTATGCCAGCCAATGGAGGGCTATAGGGAGCGCATCCAGAGGCTTCGGGAAAGCTCCTTGGAAAATATAAAGATGCAGGATAATACAGTTACGGGAAATATTTCCCTGGACAAGGCGAAAATCCTATGCCTTGCAATCCCCTATTCGGAAGGGTGGGAGGCTTATGTGGATGGGAAGAAAAGGGATACATTCCTGGCAAATGGAATGTATCTGGCCGTTTTGCTGGAGGCAGGGGAGCATCAGGTGCGGATGGAATACCATACGCCGCTTTTGAAGGAAGGGCTTCTCATTTCTGTCTGCGGAAGCGCAGCGCTTGGGCTGCTTGTGGTTGTCTTGGGACAAAGGGGGAGGAAAAGACGTAAGAGAAAGGAAGATGAAATATGCGATTATCACTGATTATCCCATGCTATAATGAGCAGGAAGCTGCTCCTATTTTCCACAGGGAGGCCACTAAGGTCCTAGAGGGAATGGGCTGCGAATATGAGATGATATTTATCAATGACGGATCAAGGGATCAGACCCTTTCCGTTCTTCGCAGCCTTGCCGAGCGGGATTCCCATGTCACCTACCTGTCTTTTTCCCGTAATTTCGGCAAGGAGGCGGCCATGTATGCAGGGTTCTGCAATGCCGGGGGAGACTATGTGGCGGTGATGGATGCGGACATGCAAGACCCGCCTTCTTTGCTGCCGCAAATGGTGGAAATCTTAGAATCCGGGGAATATGACAGCGTGGCCACCAGGCGGGCGACCCGGGCAGGGGAGCCTCCCATACGCAGCTGGTTCGCCAAGAAATTTTACCAGCTCATCAATAAGATTTCCAATGCGGATATTGTGGACGGCTCCCGGGATTTCCGGCTGATGCGCCGGGAGATGGCGGACGCCATTGTGTCCATGGGGGAATACAACCGGTTTTCCAAAGGCATTTTTGGCTGGGTGGGGTTCCGCACTTACTGGCTTTCTTATGACAATGTGGAGCGGGTGGCCGGAGAGACGAAGTGGAATTTTTGGAAGCTGTCGAAATATGCCGTTGATGGGATTATCAATTTTTCCCAAGCGCCCTTGAGCATCGCTTCATGGTTCGGCATATTCATGACATTTTTTTCTTTCCTGATGCTGGTCTTTATCGTGGTGCGCAAGGTGGCGTTCGGAGACCCCGTGGATGGGTGGGCGTCTACCATCTGCGTGATGATTTTTATCGGGGGCATCCAGCTTTTCTGCCTGGGGATTATGGGGCAGTACATTGCCAAAACCTACGTGGAGACAAAGCGCCGCCCGCATTTTATCATTTCCGAGACGAATAAAGAGGGCGTGAAGAGGGTGGAATGAGAGGGGGAAGGGTTTTGATTTCAGAATGTAAAAGAAGAGGAGAACAGGATGAGCGACAAGGATAGGTTTGACGATACAGATTTCCGCGAAGTGGTTTTGGATTCAGACAAGGATGGGAAAGAACCAGAGACAGAGGCGGCCAAGCCGGATGACAAGCCGGATGACAATGAATATGAGGATATCTGCTATATTTGCCACCGCCCGGAGAGCAAGGCCGGCGCCATGATTAAGGTTTCCAACAACATCTGCATCTGTTCGGCCTGCATGCAGAAGACTTTTGACAGCATGAACCATATCGGCTTCCCCTTGGGAGACATGAGCAGCTTTGGGAATATGCCCAATATCAGCATGATTAATTTGTCCGACCTGCAGAATATGGATATGCTGCCGAAGAGCCAGAAGCTGAAGAAGAAAAAGGCCAAAGAGGAGAAAAAGCCTGCGCCCAAGCTGGATATCAAATCCATCCCAGCGCCCCATAAGATTAAGGCCAGCCTGGATGAGTATGTGGTGGGGCAGGAGCATGCCAAGAAGGTGATGGCGGTGGCCGTCTATAACCATTACAAGCGCGTGGCCTGTGACAGCAAGGATGGGGTGGAGATTGAGAAATCCAATATGCTGATGGTAGGCCCTACCGGAAGCGGCAAGACTTATATGGTCAAGACCCTTGCCAGGCTTTTGGATGTGCCCTTAGCCATTGCGGACGCCACCTCCCTGACAGAGGCAGGGTACATTGGGGATGATATCGAGAGCGTGGTTTCCAAACTCCTTGCGGCGGCGGACAATGATGTGGAGCGTGCGGAGCATGGCATTATCTTCATCGATGAGATTGACAAAATCGCCAAGAAGCGGAACACGAACCAGAGGGACGTGAGCGGGGAAAGCGTGCAGCAGGGGATGCTGAAGCTTTTAGAGGGCGCAGAGATAGAGGTGCCGGTAGGAGCCAACAGCAAGAACGCCATGGTGCCTCTGGCCACGGTGAATACCCGGGACATCCTGTTTATCTGCGGCGGCGCTTTCCCGGATTTGGAAGGGATTATCAAGGAGCGCCTGAACAAGAAGTCTTCCATGGGGTTCCATGCGGATTTGAAGGATAAATACGACAAGGAAGAGAATATCATGCACCGGGTAGAGGTGGAGGACATCCGCAAATATGGGATGATTCCCGAATTCTTGGGGCGGCTTCCCATTGTGTTTGCGCTGGACGCCTTGAGCGAGGATATGCTGGTGCGCATCCTGACTGAGCCGAAGAACGCTATTGTGAGGCAGTATCAGAAGCTGCTGGCGATGGATGAGGTGAAGCTGGTGTTTGAGGAAGAGGCGCTCCGTTCCATTGCCAAAAGGGCGAAAGAGAAGGATGTGGGCGCCAGAGCCCTGCGCGCGATTATCGAAGAGTTCATGCTGGACATAATGTATGAAATTCCCAAAGATGACAATATTGGGGTTGTGACGATTACAAAGGACTATATTGAGAAGTCGGGGGGGCCGCTTATCCAGATGCGGGGATAAGGAAATACAAATCCAACTATTGTGCAGAAAACGGTTGACAGAATGGTCTTCCTGTAGTAGATTTAATGCGAAGGATGGGCAAAATGAAAGGAGGCCAATATGGAAGCGTACAAAATGGGGGCAATCGAAGAGAAGTTTGCGGGGCTTGTGTGGGAGAATGAGCCAATCCCATCCGGGGAATTGGTGAAATTGGCGGCAGAACACCTGGAATGGAAGAAATCCACCACCTATACCATCATCAAGAAGCTGTGCAACAAGGGCATTTTAAAAAGCGAAAGCAGCATTGTCTCTTCGGTGATGAGCAGGGAGCAGTATCTGGCAAAGCAGAGCAAACGGTTCGTGGACGAGGCTTTCCAAGGGTCTTTGCCAAGCTTCTTGACGGCATTTGCAAAAGAGGAGACATTAAGCGCAAAAGAGATAGCGCAGATTCGGGAATTGTTGGACAGCCTAGGGAAATAGGCGGATGCGGCAGGAAGGATTTCCCAACATGCCGGGAGTGTCATTTTGTCTATGTGAATTGTCTGGGCTTCAATTCTGATTTTATCAAATTGTCAAAATCCTGTATAGGCGAGAGCATTTGCCTTGACAGGATTTCGGCAATTCGAGTGATACAGTTCAAATGACAAAGCCAATAAGCCGTTGCTTTGATAATCCGATTGCGATCCCTCATTTAGATAATCTTTGGCGGATGGTTGGGCTGTAATTT
>CAOKUK010000195.1 GCA_948472595.1 uncultured Eubacterium sp. | reverse complement strand
AGAGTGTGACTGGAGTTCAGACGTGTGCTCTTCCGATCTCCCCCTCTTCTGGGGCGTGGACGGAATCTGGGCTTCCACAGCCGCAGCAGAAATGATGGCAATGGGGGTTGCATTCTTTTTCCTCTTCAAACTGAAAGGGCGTTACCACTATTGAAGGGCTCCCTCTCCCTTCACCTGACGGATGACATAATCCTGCTCTTCCTCCGTCAATCCCGGATATAAGGGCAGGCTTATCATATGCTGGTACAGCTGCTCCGCATGGGGGCAGGAGGTATCCTGGTATCCGTGCTTCTGGTAATAAGGATGGCGGTATACGGGGATATAATGGACATTCACCCCAATCCCGGCCTCCCGCAGGCGGGCAAAGGCCTCCTTACGTCCCTCTTCCAGCAACTGCAGCACATATAAATGCCAGCCGCTCTCCACATCCGGCAGCTGCGACGGGCAGATAAAACCGCTGCAGCCTTCAAAAGCCTTATCGTACCTGCCCGCCAGGAATTCCCGGCGCCCAATGAACCCATCCAGCTTTTCCAGCTGGCTGCTGCCCAAAGCTGCCTGGATATCCGTCATACGGTAATTATAGCCTAATTCCAGCTGTTCATAATACCAGCCGCCCTCGTCCTTCCCCATCAGGCTTTCCTCCCGTGTGATGCCATGGCTGCGGAACAGACATAAGCGGCGGTACAATCCCTCGTCATCCGTCACCACCATGCCGCCTTCCCCTGTGGTAATGGGCTTGACCGGATGGAAGCTGAAACATGTCATATCAGAGCCCAGGGAGCCGACTTTCCTCCCCTTATATCCTGCGCCGAGGGCGTGAGCCGCATCCTCAATGACCATTAAGCCATGCTCCCTGGCAATCCGATGGATTTCATCCATCTCACAGGGCTGGCCGGTGAAATGGACCGGGATAATGGCCTTGGTCCTTGAGGTAATCTTCCGCTCAATATCGGCAGGGTCTATATTATAAGTGACCGGGTCTATATCCGCAAACACCGGCTTCCCGCCGCAGTACAGCACGCAGTTGGCGGAAGCCGCAAAGGTAATTGGGGTAGTGATGACCTCATCCCCCGGCCCAATCCCTGCCGCCAGGCAGGCAATGTGGAGCGCCGCCGTGCCGTTGGAGACAGCAACAGCGTACTTTGCCCCTGTGTAGGCGGCAACCTTCTGTTCAAATCCCCCTATGGCGGGGCCTGTCGTCAGGTAATCCGAACGCAGCACCTCCACGACCGCCTGGATATCTTCTTCTGTTATTGTCTGGTGTCCGTATGGTATGTACATTCTTATCTCGCTTTCTATAAAGATTGTTTCCATCTTTAACTTCACTGCGGTTGCTATCCTAACATAGCGTTATCAGCACAAACCGCAAATATAGTTTCAAAATATTTCTCCTAACAACCCATGATTTCCGCCGCAATCCGGAACGCCCCTTTCCCGTCAATCAGCTTCTGCATCCTTCTGGAACGCTCCTGCCGCAGCCTGGCGTCCCCATGGTACTGCTCCAGCAGGCGGCAGGCCTCGCCTGCCGCATCTGTAAACCTTACGTCCCCTGCATAGTCAATCACCGCATTCTTATGGAACCATCCCACATTCGGCAGCTGGTTGTCCGCCATGGAATATGAAATGGCAGGCACGCCCAAGGCGCAGAGTTCATAAAGGGTCGTCCCGCCTGCGGCAACGGCCAGGTCTGCATGCGCCATATGAGCCTCCATATCCGCCACTGCTTTATAAAAATGGACGTTGCCGCAGTTTCCGTATTTCCGGCGCAGCCCCATCTCCTGGGAATCATACATGCCGCAAATTACTTCAATCCGCCGGTAATCCCCTATCCTTATTTCCTCCAATAGCTTATCCAGCATGCCATAAGGGTCTGTGCCGCCGGATAATAGCAGCAGGCTCTCTGCCTGAGGCGCTATCTCTTTTTCCCTGCAGCCCTGGAATGCTTTCCGCAAAGGGGTATAAGAAGGCCCCAGCAACAGCTTCGTCTCCCCATACCGCTGGCTGTAGCAATGGGATTCCCAATCGGCGGCATAATAGACCAAGGCGTCCACCGGATATGAGAAACGGTCGAGGTCGTCAATATAAACCGTATACGCCATCTGGGACACTTTCTCTAAATAGCCCGGCGTCACCCGATAGCTGTCAATCAGTATTTTCCGAATCTCCCTTCCCCTAATTACCTCCTCCAACGCAGGAAGCTCTGCCTCCATATCGTCCCAGGGGCTGTCCAGGACGATAGCTCCATAGCCCCTCTGCGCCAGCAAAGGGACGGCCTGCCTGTCCGCCAGCAGGAAGGCTGCGTCTTCCCCTTGCTCCCTCGCCGCATCCGCAATGGACAGGCAGCGCATCATATGCCCTGTCGCAACCATATGGTTCATATCTGCCCGAATGTATAACATGGCGTCCCTCCTCAATATGCATCTATCGCCAACGGAGCCCATTCAAAAAAGGCATTTGATGGTAACCCCCATTGCAAATGCCTTTTTTGCCTCAATTAATCGATATTCCTTCCCGCTTGTATCATTCAATAAGTATTATAAGTGGAATGCCCATAATAGCGTTTGCCGTTATGCTTATGGGACTTCGTCTTGCTGCAGTTTGGGAACTTGCATTGGCTGTATGTCTTGCTGCCATTGGAATGCCCATAATAGAATTTGCCGTTATGCTTATGCTTTTTCGTCTTGCTGCAGCCGTCTACCGTGCACTGGCTGTATGTAATGCAATTGCTGGAGTGGCCATAGTAATATTTGCCGCCATGCTTATGCTTTTTCGTCTTTTCACAGCCTACCACCTTGCACTGGCTGTATCTCCTGCTTCCAGAATGCCCATAATAATATTTGCCGTTGTGGGTATGCCCCGCTGTCTTTGCGCAATCTTCCACTGTGCATTGGCGGTACGTCACGCAACTGCCAGAATGCCCGCAGTAAGCCTGGCCTCCGTGGCGGTGATTGCCTGTCACGTTGCAGCCTGCACTGTGACAGGATGGCGCTGAGTCATAAGATACGCTTGGCGCAGTAACAGCAGAGTGATGCCCGCCGCCATGGCAGCCGCCATGCGCCATAGCCGATACAGGCGCCTGCGTAAGTGCCAGCGCTGAAACAAGAATAAAGATTGTCTTCTTAAATTTCATATCATACCTCCTGTATTTGCTTCTATATGAATCATGCTACCATTATACAACGAATTTGCCCATCTATCAACCATAAAAGGGCATTCCATGCCACTAATCTTTACATGGCCACACTATTTCGCCCCCCAAAACAATCTTATCAATCGCCCCGATTTTTATGGATGTTTCATAATGCCCTTCATCAAAGAAGGGAGAGACCAGAACTTTTCTGGCGCTAAGATACAATGTGCCTCCATCCTGCTCATGCTTCCAGCCCCGAAGCGCCATTGCAGACTCCACAGTATCTACCTGCAGTTCCAAATCCTGGCCATTTTCAGATACTGTACAGTATACTTGCCCGCCTGCAACAGGGTCGCCAATCAAAAAGAGCTTTGCTGCGAATCCCACGCAAAGGACAAGGAGCGCTGCTGCCATTGCCATAATCCCTTTTTTAAAGCGTCTCTTCATCCGATTGCCTCCTTCATTCGTTTCTTTCCTAGGATTCCCCGACAAATGCGGCCTCTAGATTCTTTTCCTTTGGATTATATTTTTCCGCCCCGCACGGATGCGAAAACGGCTGGAAATATTTTTCACTGGTTACTGTTTTATAAAATCGGTATCCTCCTGAAAGATGGCAGCAGCTATAACCTTTCTGTCTCAGTATCCGGCTGGCAAGATAACTCCTCAGTCCGGTATGGCACATCACATAAACCTTCTTATGGATATCAATTTCCCCCAGCCGTTCCCTGAGCCGGTCAAGCGGAATATTGACAAACCCATCCACATGGCCTCTTCCGTACTCTTCCTCTGTCCTTACATCAAGCAAGAACGCACTGCCGTCCTTTGGAAGCCCCGGCACCTCATCCCAATGGAACTGCTCTATTTTTCCAGTCACAAGATTCTCAACCATAAACCCTGCCATATTCACCGGATCTTTTGCAGATGAATATGGAGGCGCATAAGCAAGATCCAGGTCTTTCAAAAAATCGGCCCGCATGCCTGCATGGATAGCCACAGCCAAAACATCCAGGCGTTTATCAGCCCCATCATATCCTATAATCTGCGCCCCCAGAAGACGGAGGGTGCCTTTTTCAAAAACCACCTTCATCGCCATAGCCTTGGCGCCAGGATAATATTCTGCATGAGACAACGGAAACAACACAATCTTTTCATAAGATATCCCGGCAGCCTTTGCCGCTTTCTCCGTCAGCCCTGTACTGGCTGCAGTCATGTCAAATACTTTTATTACGGAAGAGCCCATGGAGCCATGGTAACAGCTGTCACCGCCGCAGATATTATCCGCTGCAATACGTCCCTGTTTATTGGCTGGCCCGGCAAGGGAAATAAGCGCATCCAGGCCAGACACGCTGTGGTGAACCTGGATAGCATCCCCTACCGCATAAATGTCCGGCTCAGACGTCTCCATTCTGTCGTTGACTAAAATGCTGCCTTTCATCCCAAGCTTGATTTTGGCCTGCGCCGCAATATCTGTATCCGGCCTTACGCCAATGGCAAGGACCGCCATATCCGCTTGGATTGGCTCCTCGTTTCTCAGACAAACCTCTATGAAACCTTCATGCTTCTCAAACCCAGTCACATCGCTTCCAAACTTAAGGGCAGCTCCCTTTTCCCGCATCTTTGCATGGACAAAAGCGGCCATATCATAATCCAGCGTATTCATAAGCTGGGACGGACGCTGCACGATTGTAACCTGAACCCCCATCTCCATAAGGTTCTCAGCCATTTCCAGCCCAATATAACCGCCACCGACCAAAACTGCTGTTTTGGGAGTCTGGCTCTCGATAAATTCCCGGATACGCAGTGTATCCTCCACAGTCCGCAGGGTAAACAGCCTGTCGCTGTCCATTCCAGGAAAGTCCGGCTTTACAGGTTTTGCCCCAGGGGAGAGCAGAAGTTTATCATAACTTTCCTCATAGGATTCCCCTGTCTCAAGCGCACAGACCGTAACTTTTTTCTCCACCGGATTGATTGCCGTCACCTCATGTCTCGTCCTAACCTCAACGCAGAACCGATTCTGGAACTTCTCCGGTGTCTGCAGCGTCAATTCTTCCCTGTCACGAATCACGCCGCCGACATAATAAGGAAGGCCGCAATTTGCATATGACACATATCCGGAACGCTCCAAAACAATGACCTGAGCGCCCTCATCAAGTCTCCGAATACGAGCTGCAGCTGTCGCTCCGCCCGCAACACCTCCTACTATCACCACTTTCACTTTCTGCCACCTCCTGATTCTATCCTGTCAGCCAGTCCCATCAGCCATCCTGCCACAAGGCCGGCGACGCTTCCAATATCATAAGCCAGCGCCAACTTAAAATCAACATTACGCATTAACATCTGCCCCCATTTCCATGATGATTACAATAGACATCCGGGTCAAATACGAGATTTCCTGCAAGCAGTTTGTCCAC
>CAOKUK010000194.1 GCA_948472595.1 uncultured Eubacterium sp. | reverse complement strand
CGGCGTGAGAGCCCGGTGACTCCGTTATCGTCAGAATGAGAGGCCCTTGTCCGAAGGACAGGGCAAGCAGGGTGGAACCGCGTATTATACGTCCCATGCATGCCGCCATATCCCTATGGCGGCGCATGGGGCGTTTTTGCATAAAAAATGAAGGAGGATTTACCATGAAAATCACATTGAAGGACGGCTCGGTAAAAGAATATGCCGAGGCAAAGAGCGTGTATGACATTGCGTTTGATATCAGCGAAGGCTTGGCCAGGGCGGCCTGTGCCGGCGAGGTGGACGGGGAAGTGGTGGATTTGCGTACTGTGGTGGAAGGGGACTGCAGCCTGAATATCCTGACCCAGAAGGATGCAGAAGGAATCCGCACTGTCCGCCATACCTGCTCCCATGTGCTGGCGGAGGCCGTGAAGCGCCTGTTCCCCAATGCCAAGCTGGCAATCGGCCCTTCCATAGACGAGGGCTTTTACTATGATTTTGAGGCAGAGCCATTTTCCAGGGAGGATTTGGATAAGCTGGAAAAGGAGATGAAGAAGATTATTAAGGAGGGGAACCGCTTAGAGAAGTTCACGCTGCCTCGGGCGGAGGCCATCCAGTTTATGAAGGACAGGGAAGAGCCCTATAAGGTGGAGCTGATTGAGGATTTGCCGGAGGATGCGGAGATTTCCTTCTACAAGCAAGGGGAAGGCTTTACGGATTTGTGCGCCGGCCCCCATCTCATGAGCACGAAGCCCATTAAGGCTTTTAAGCTGATTTCCTCTTCCATGGCCTACTGGCGCGGCGACTCCAACAAGGCGCAGCTCCAGCGCATTTACGGCACGGCCTTTGCTGCCAAGGATGAGCTGAACGCATACCTGGAGCATTTGGAGGACATTAAAAAGCGCGACCACAACAGGCTGGGGCGGGAAATGAAGCTGTTCACCACGGTGGACGTGATTGGCCAGGGGCTGCCCCTTTTGATGCCTAAGGGCGCTAAGATTATCCAGACCATGCAGCGCTGGATTGAGGACTTAGAGGACAATGAATGGGGCTACATCCGCACTAAGACCCCCTTGATGGCCAAATCAGACCTGTACAAGATTTCCGGCCACTGGGACCACTATAAGGACGGCATGTTCGTGCTGGGGGATGAGGAAAAGGACAAGGAAGTGATGGCGCTGCGCCCCATGACCTGCCCCTTCCAGTATTACGTCTATAAAGCGGAGCAGCATTCCTACCGTGACTTGCCTTTGCGCTACGGCGAGACCTCTACCTTGTTCCGCAACGAGGATTCCGGGGAAATGCATGGCTTGACCCGGGTGCGCCAGTTCACCATTTCCGAAGGGCATTTGATTGTAAGGCCAGACCAGATGGTGGAGGAATTCAAGAAATGCCTTGCCCTGGCCAAGCACTGCCTGACCACCCTGGGCGTGGAGGGGGATGTGACTTACCATCTGTCCAAATGGGATCCAGACAACCGGGAAAAATATATTGGGGAACCGGAGGTATGGGAAGAAACCCAGCAGCATATGCGGGACATTATGGATGAGCTGCAGATTCCTTATACGGAAGAGGTGGGCGAGGCTGCCTTCTATGGCCCGAAGATTGACATCAACGCCAAAAATGTCTACGGCAAGGAAGACACCATGATTACCATTCAGTGGGACGCATTGCTTGCCGCCCAGTTTGACATGTACTACATTGACCAGAATGGGGAGAAGGTGCGCCCCTACATTATCCACCGCACCTCCATGGGCTGCTATGAGAGGACCCTGGCATGGCTGATTGAGAAGTACGCCGGGAAATTCCCCACTTGGCTGTGCCCGGAGCAGGCGCGTATCCTGCCGATTTCAGACAAATATGAATCTTATGCCGCAGAGGTGGAAAAGGAGCTTAAGGCAAACGGCATCCTGTGCACGGTGGATAACCGTTCTGAGAAAATTGGCTACAAGATTCGGGAAAGCCGTCTGGAGAAGGTGCCCTATATGCTGGTGGTAGGGCAGCAGGAGGAGGCGGATAAGACCGTGTCCGTCCGAAGCCGCTTTGCCGGAGATGAGGGCGTAAAGCCCATTGGCGAATTTATCAGCCAAATTTGCGAGGAAATCCGCACAAAGGAGATTCGCAAGGAAGAGGAGCAGGAAAAGAAATAGGGGGAATATGCCATTGCCATGCATAATCATTCTCTTTCTTAGAGATACTAAAGCGTGTCCGAATATTTTTTAGGAAAAGGAGATTTGATATGACGCGATTGAAATGCTCGGCAATGAATTGCATGTACAATGAAGACCATCTTTGCTCCAGGAATGATATTGAGATTGGCGGACAGGGCGCTTCCCGCCCCAATGAGACCTGCTGCGAGAGCTTCCAGGAGAGGAGCGGCATGACCAATTCTATAGGCCATGCCACAGAGGACACGGATGTGAAGTGCCACGCCACCAACTGCGGCTTTAATGAGGACTGCAAGTGCCATGCAAAGGAAATCGGCATTGCCGGCAGCAATGCATGCACCTGTGGGGAGACGGAATGCGCAAGCTTTGACTGCCACTGCAAGTAGGCTTTCCCCCATGATGCGAATCATGAATGGCAGCCGAATGGCGGAAGTAAATTCTGTAAATTAAAAAAAGTACTTGAAAAAATGAGAAACAGGAAGTAGAATAAGATTGTGCCGCAAGGGCAGGGTTCTGCTTCCTGTTTTTGCGCCATGAATGAATTTGCATGGAGGTTAGGATGCGGAAGAAATCTCATATATCATTGGCGAAATACATTGTGGACAGCTTGGAGGAGCAGGAACTGGTGAAGCACAAGAAGGCTTTCTATCTAGGGAGCATTCTGCCAGACTGCAAGCCTTCTTTTTTTACAGAAAAACATGAAATGGAGGGGACTTTCCCCAAGCTCCAGGAAGAGTTGAAGGAGCTGGTGGAGAGGCAGGGAAAGGATCAGGTGAACCAGCGGGCATTCTACCGCAATTTAGGCGAGGTCATCCACTACATTGCGGATTATTTCACATTTCCCCACAATGCCCATTATACAGGGACCTTGAAGGATCATTGCATCTATGAAAAGCATCTGAAAAAGGGATTGAGGGAGTACATCCAAAGCGGCGAGGCGGCAAGGAGCAGGGACGCCAAAGGGTCTGCCTGGTGCTTAGACAGCACGGAGGCAATCTGTGACTATATTCAGAGCAACCATGATGCCTATGTAAAGCTGAAGAACACAGTGGAGGGGGACTGCCGCCAGATTGTGGTTCTGTGCCAGCAAGTGGTGGAGGCAGTTATCCTGCTGACGAAGGGGGAGGAATTCCTGCAGGCAGCGTAAGCATTGCTCCGGCGGTTAAATGTCGATGAATTTAGGCAAGTAAGTACATCGATATGTAACCGCCGGAGTAATATTGTCGAAAGAAGTCGCATAAATGCGATATTATGGGCTTTTTCGATAAAATCGGCGTTTTTTGTTTGCTTTTTCTTCTGGAAGGAATTAAAATAAAAGAGGGAAAAGGAGACGTGGAGCATGAATGATTTGCAGAATCTGCAGAGGAAAATCGAGGTCCTGCGTGAGGAATTGGATATGGAGACAGAAAAAGGGCTCCAGACGCAGGAATGTCTTCGGATTAGTGAGCAGCTGAATCAGCTGATTGTTGAGTATATGCATATCAGCAGAAGAGTTCCGTAAGCCGGAACTCTTCTTTCTGTGTGTTTCTTGCAAAGCCTATGGCTGCATGGCTTGGATTAAGTTTACCATTTCGATGGCGGTGCATGCCGCATCGTAGCCCTTGTTGCCCGCTTTCGTCCCAGAGCGCTCGATGGCCTGCTCGATGTTGTCTGTGGTGACAACGCCGAAAATGACAGGGATTTCCGTCTTCAGGCCCACGGCGGCCACGCCTTTGCTGACTTCTGCGCATACATAGTCATAATGGCTGGTGGCTCCCTTAATCACTGCGCCTAGGCAGATGACGGCGTCATAGTTGCCTGTCTTGGCCATTTTCTGGGCGGTCAGGGGGATTTCAAAGGCTCCGGGCACCCATGCCAGGGTGATATCGTCGTCCTTTACCCCATGGCGGATCAGCGCATCCTGGGCGCCGCCCACAAGCTTTGACACAATGAACTCATTGAACCTGGATGCCACAATGCCGATTTTTGTCCCGTTTGCGACTACGTTTCCTTCTAAGATTCTCATATTATTTTTCCTCTTTTCTCATGATATGGATTAATAGTTTGTCATATGGTGCATTTTTGACTGCTTCGTCTTAAGGTAGAAGACGTCCGTCTTCTTGGCGGGCATTTGGATGGGGACGCGCTCCTCGATGGAAATGCCATAGCCGGAGAGCCCTGTGATTTTCTTGGGGTTATTGGTCAGCAGCAGGAGTTTTTCCGCCCCAAGGTCATGCAGGATTTGCGCGCCGATGCCGTAATCCCGCAAATCGGGCGCAAAGCCCAGCTTCACATTGGCTTCCACGGTGTCCAGCCCCTGTTCCTGCAGCTCGTAGGCTTTTAATTTGTTAATCAGGCCAATCCCCCGCCCTTCCTGGCGCATATAGAGGAGGATGCCCCGTCCCGCCTCTGCGATGGCCTTCATGGCGGAATCAAGCTGTTCCCCGCAGTCGCAGCGGCCGGAGCCGAACACATCGCCGGTCAGGCATTCGGAGTGGACCCGGCAGAGCACGGGCTTGCCGTCGGCCACATCGCCCATTACCAGCGCCACATGGTGCTCGCCGCTTAATTTGTTCACATAGCCGTATATCTCAAATTCCCCATATTTGGTGGGGAGCTTTGCATGGGCTTCCTGGCGTACCAAGCTGTCCCGCTCCATGCGGTAGCGCACCAGGTCTGCAATGGTGATGACGGTCATCTGGAATTTCTCAGCCAGCTGCAGCAGCTCTGTGGTGCGCATCATGGTGCCGTCTTCCCGCATAATCTCACAGCACAGGCCGCAGGGCTTCATGCCGGCCAGGATGGCAAGGTCCACGGTGGCTTCCGTGTGCCCCGTGCGCTTTAAGACGCCGCCTTCCCGGGACTCTAAGGGGAACATATGGCCCGGCCTCCGGAAATCTTCTGGCTTTGCGCCGTCCCTTACAGCCGCCAGGGCGGTCATGGAGCGCTCAAAGGCGGAGATGCCGGTCTCCGTGTCGATGCCGTCAATGGAAATGGTAAAGGCAGTCTGGTGGTTGTCTGTGTTCTCTTCCACCATCTGCTTCAGCCCCAGCTGGCGGCAGAGGGATTTGTCCATGGGCATGCAGATGAGGCCTTTGCCGTGGGTTGCCATAAAGTTGATGTTTTCTGGGGTGGCAAATTCTGCTGCGCAGATGAAGTCCCCTTCGTTTTCCCGGTCAGGGTCGTCAATGGCCATGATAATCTTGCCTTCCCGGATGTCTTTGATGGCCTGTTCAATCGTGTCAATTTTTTTGCTCATTCCATTCATCCTTTCTATATCTTTTATCCTGCGGCCAAGCAGGCTTATTTGCAGTTACGCATTGTGTGTTTTCAGCTGCGCCGCCGATAGGCTATGCAAAGCCATGCTCTTTTAAGAAGCTTTCTGTCAGGCTGGTTTTGGGTGCGCTTGCTTCTTGGGGGGATAGGAATTTCTCAATATATTTTCCGACGATATC
>CAOKUK010000193.1 GCA_948472595.1 uncultured Eubacterium sp. | reverse complement strand
GAAGGCCAGGCTTGTCCAAGGCGCAGGGGGGAAATGTTACATTGAGGTGTATTATAATTCACCGACAGACAACGGCGCAGTGGTGTCAGTGGAAAATATGGTGGCGAGGAACGCATCGTGGAAAGTAGTGGGCGCATTGGCAGACGCAGAGACGCCAGTGGCGGGGAGCGTGGCCGCCACATATGACATCCCGGCAAGCTTCGACACGACCATGCTGGCCAAGAACGATTACTTGGCAAGCCATTTCACTCCCGATTACGTAACGCAAAAAACGTTTATGCTTGGAGGCGTTGGATGGAAGAAGGTGGCCGAGCTGAATTACCCAGACGTGTCAACAGGGTCTTGCGTAATAGACATTAAGCGGCAGTATATGAACCTGAATAATGAGTACCACCGCATCCAATTCTTGAACACGTGGGGGAAATACGAATTTTGCCCTATCGCAGACAGGACGAATAACCAGCTGATGTTGAAGGCCAGGGTTGTCAAGGGCGCAAATGGAAAGTGTTACATAGAGATTTATTACAACTCCGAGCTGAAAAACATAGTGACCGTGACCATAGAGAATGCGTGTGTCCCAGTCAATACAGACATATATTCCTGGAATGCGATGGATCCCATAGACGACACAGAAGTGCCGACAGCAGGGACGGTTGCCGCTACATATAACATCCGGACATTCTTTAACACTGAAATGCTTGCCATGGCGGACGGAAGCAACGTTGACGGGGAATGGACTGGGCTTACCGCAGGGGCTGTGCGCGGGAATTACGAAAGTGCGAATGCCAACGGGAATGAGCCGCCAAGTTATGTAAGGAGCCACCAGGCAAGGTTTAACATGATGCTAGGGTTCAAGGGCCTGCCCCAAATAAGTGGGTCATACATGGACTGTTTGCTGATGGACTGCTATTCCGGGGCAGACGTCCCATACGTGACCGCATTTGGAGTGCAGAAAAGCGCTGGCGACCCAAGGGCGTTTATCGCCGTTGGGGGACACGGCAATGATAAGGAATGGCAATCACAGGCTGAATTGATCACAACTGCGAACATAGGGTCGCAGACTGCCGGGAAGGCCAAGGCGCTGAGCAATACAAAGAAAATAGGGAGCGACATTAATCCAGTATACATTGACGAAAATGGGGTGCCAAAAAGCTTTGCGTCAAGTATAGGGAGCTACGACATTCCAGTGTATGTATCACATGGCAATATATATTCTTGTGGGAAACGTTACCTTAAAATGTCATCGCAATTTAGTGGGCAATTCAGTTCCGACACATACCAGAAAGTATTCACTATATATGATATTGGTCATGAAAATATGGTTGGTGTAACCGTTGGTGGCACTGCTTATTATGGAATCATAATAAGAGCGATGGGGAATTCAAGGTATGGCTGGTTTGTCGAGGATTTCTTCCTGGCGTCCGTAGCGAACCCCAAAAGTGATGAGTTCGCATCAAAAGAAGTGCTCGTAGGCGACACTCCTGTTGGCACAATATCCTTCCGGGCGGTGGCGAGCGACTGCACAGCAAGTGGGTTTGAAGTGCAGGCGATGGTTGGCGGCACCAGGGAGCTGACAATTTGCGAGATAAGAACCGTGTATATTTAAGGAGGCGACAATACTATGGTACAGCTATACACAGACATATTGACCGACAGGATTACAGGGTACAACACAGCAATCCCGGAAGGGTACGTGGACGAGAACCTGGTGGGCGATGAATGCCTGCCCATGCTTTCCAAGCTGGGGGGGCGGCCATTGTATCTTGTCAATGGCCAGGTGGTGGCCGAGAACCCAGGCGTGGATGGGGGCCTGTACGATGAGATGCAGCAGGCGGATGCGGACATTGCGGAAGCGCAGCGCAAGGTTGACGGGGAGCATAAGACATTCATGGACAGGATTATAAGCGGGATGACCCTGGATGCTGCCAGGGATGCCGCAAAAGCGGACAGGGATGCGCTGCAGGCCTTGGAAAGCCGCAGGGAGGCCCTGAGACAGCGGCATGGGGCATTGGCGCAGGAAGCCGTGGCCAGGAGGTTTGAGAGGGAGGAAGAAGGGCTTAATCCGGATTATTTCCTCTCCATGGTGGCGATTGTCCGAAATGAAAACGAATACCTGGAAGAATGGGTTAGGTACCATGTCGAAGAGATGGGCTTTGAGCATTTTTACATCTACGACAACGAATCGGAAGTGCCAGTCAAGGATTACCTGGAAAGCGTTGATTTTCAGTATCTGGACAGGATCACCGTCATCCCATGGAAGACCTCAAGGGCAAGCCAGGAGGACGCCTGCAACGATTTCCTGGCGAACCATTCCAAGCAGACCAAGTGGTTTCTGGCTGCCGACCCGGACGAGTATGTCGTGCCCAAAGACGATTCCAAGACGCTTAGGGAGTTTCTTGGAGAAAGCGGTCAGTATGCCACGATCAAATGCCTATGGCGGCATTACAACGCCAATGGGCAGGTTTCCAAGACGGATGGCACGGACATGGAGCGTTTCACGCAGTCCACAGACTGGGAGGATTGGAAGCATGGCGGCAAAAAGTTTGCCCAGTCCAACCGCATAGCAAGGTTCAGGAGCTACGTCCCTGTTGAGCGGATGGGGGCAAGGACATTGGATTGGGATGACGCAGTGGCCACAGATTTTTTCCGGCTGAACCATTATTTCACCCGCTCCTGGGAGGAATGGCAGCAGAAGATAAGGCGTGGGTCCAGCAACCCCATGTATCGGCGCAAGCTGTCCATGTTTTTTGAGCTTAACCCGGACATGGCGTACCTGGACACCGGGGAGGACTTGGAGCAGGGCTATGGGGCAGCAGATGGAAAGGAGGTGATGGGGGATGGAGAATACAATGGGGAGGAATGAACACGACAGGTTCCATGAAGAATTTGCGGAACGTATTGACGCAGAGAACGCCCGGCAGAATAAGCGGCTTGACTTGCTGGAGAAAAGCGTGAACCACATCAATGATTTAACGGTATCAGTGGAAAAGATGGCAGTAAACATGTCAAACATGCTGGAAGAGCTTAAAAAGCAGGGAGAGCGCCTTGAAAAATTAGAGGAGGAGCCGCTTGAGACTGGCAGGCAGATTAAGATTGCCGTAATCACGTCTGTTGCCGGCACTATTGTAGGCGCTGCCGTAACGGCAATATTAATGATTCTGTAGGGATTAGAAAGGAGAATTGCATGAAGAAAAGATATTGGATTGAATGGGCTAAGAAAGCAGGAATTAGGGCATTGAAGACTGTGGCGCAGTCGGCGGTCGCACTGCTGCCAGCATCTGCAACCATAACAGACGTGGACTGGAAAGTGGTCATTGGCACGGCTGCCCTGGCTGGCGTGGCTTCCCTCCTGACATCCGTCAAGGGGCTGCCGGAACTGGAGGTGATGTGATTGACCGTAAATAAAGATTTTATTTCCAAAAAGAACACATATGCCGGACAGAACAGGCCAAAGTACATAGTCATCCACGAAACAGACAACTACTCCAAAGGGGCCGGGGCAAGGCGGCACGCCGAGGCGCAGGCTGCGGGTCACCTGGGCACATCCGTGCAGTATTACGCAGGCTCTGATGGCGTGTACCAGGCTGCGGAGCATGCAGACGGCACGTACTCCATTGGGATTGAGTATGGAGGGAGCCATGCCATTAAGGACGCCACGAACCGAAACACTATCAACATTGAGATTTGCGTGAATGCAGACGGGGATTACGGCAAGGCAAGGGAAAATGCCATTGAGCTGGTGAAGCGCTTAATCAAGACCACTGGCATCCCGGCAGACCGTGTTATCCGTCATTATGACGCCAAGGGCAAGCACTGCCCCAGGAAGATGATGGATGACCCAAAGCTATGGGAGGATTTCAAAAAGCGGATTGGCCAGATTGTGGAGGCAGAGCCTGCCCAGGCAGATAAGGGGGAAGAATCCTGGTACCGTGTGGGCGCCGCCTGGAAGGACGGCATCTGCCAGGGGCAGACCGGGGCATACCATAACAGGGACTTTGCCATCGCAGACTGCAAAGCGGGGCAGTATGTCTTTGACGAGGATGGGAACGTGCTTTATGCTGGCGGCGGTGCATCCGGGAACAGGCCGGATTCTGGGTATACGCAGCGGCAGTTCATCATTGACATACAGAAGGCCACCGGTTCCGCCCAGGATGGCATCGCAGGGGACGAGACCCTTAGTAACACGGTGACGGTATCCCGCAGCATACACAAGTACCATGCCGTGGTCACGCCATTGGAGCGCAGGCTGAAAGCCCTGGGATATTACACCGGGGAAGTGGAAGCAGACAGGGGGAGCCGCCATGCTTTGGCAAGGGTATGGAGGCAGCAGTGATTTCTTACCAGAAAAAGGTGCTTGGGTACAAGGAGCCTGACGGCGAGGTCACAGCCAGGAAAAAGACGTGGAAGTCTCTGATTGGGATAATGTAATCATTATTTTGTCATGAATTTTGTCATGAATTTTTGCAATCCTTTTATTTACAATGATTTATTGCTATTTAATTGTCGGGTTCGAATCCCCGATGTCTCATGAACCTAAAATAGCGGGAACCCCAATGAAATCAGGGGTTCCCGCTATTTTTGCGTGTAAGCGGCGGTAGGCAGGAGTGGGCGGTTTTAGATGTCCGCACCGTGTCCGCAGGGGCGTTTTTTACCCCTAATGTCCGCACTGCGTCCGCAAAATCAGATGGCCAGGGTGCTGTTTATGACGGCTGCGGGGTCCTCCCGCTCCTCCATGATATGGTTGTACACGTCAAGCAGCATCCGCTCCGAGTCGCCCATGAGCTGGGCGATTTTCTTTACGCTGATTTCCGGCACCCTGTAGCAGAGGCTCGTGCAGTAATTGTGCCGGAAGATATGGGCGGTGAGGCCCGTGATGGCCGGGAAGGCGTCTGTCCCCCCGGCGGCATGGTCCATCTTCCGCTCAATGGATGCCCACATCTTCACATAGGAGGAGTGCGTGATCAGGCCGCCTCCCCTGCAGGTGAACAGGAAGCTTCCAGAAAGCCCTGCGGTGTAGCCCTGCAGGAACCCCGCCGCGCTGTCCGGGATGGGCAGGGTGCGGAGCCCGTTCTCGGTCTTTGGCATGCCCTTTATCTCAGGGGCATTGCCATCGAAGATAAGGGACTTCGTGATGGACACGGTGGCCTGCCCTTTCCTGAAGCGGAAGTCGAATAGGGACAGCGCCAGGGTCTCCCCACGGCGCAGCCCACAGGAATATATGATATAGACGAATGCCCGCTCCAGGTCTGCGCTGGACTTCTTGGACACCAGCCGCTTGCGGTGCTTGCTCCCGTCCGAGTTGTAGGTGCCGTCCCATATCTTCGTCTCGAACTCCCTGCGGGAGTTCCTCTTGTATTTTGCCTTTGCCATAATGATGTCCTCCATAAAAATGGGCATAAAAATAACACCCAACCGAAACAAAGGTTCTGGTTGACCGGGTGCTCCGAAGGATGGTACAACATAGCTGGTTTAGTTTTTGGCACCATCTTCGGATGTACTTAGGCAGCCGTCTCTGTTGGAGCAGGGGCGGCTTCCTTTTTGTGGCTTAGTTTGCCACAACGCCCCCTTCCTAAAACAGGTCATA
>CAOKUK010000192.1 GCA_948472595.1 uncultured Eubacterium sp. | reverse complement strand
AGAACTCCAACACGGACAGCGCCCTAGTCTCCACCAAGCGGAGCCTGATTTTCAACCAGCTGAATAAAGAGCTTTACCAGAAATTTTTCATGACCACGGAGGAGATTCAGGCCTGCCGGGACGGCTACCTCTATGTCCATGACATGTCAGCCCGGCGGGACACCATGAACTGCTGCCTGTTTGACGTGGAAAATGTGCTGCGGGGCGGCTTTGAGATGGGGAACGTCTGGTACAATGAGCCAAAGACCCTGGACGTGGCCTTTGACGTGATTGGCGATATTGTCTTAAGCGCAGCCAGCCAGCAGTACGGCGGCTTCACGGTGCCCTGCGTGGAGAAAATCTTAGAGCCTTATGCGGAGAAATCCTACGCCAAGTACATGGCCCGCTACCAAGGGCTGGGGCTTAGCCCGGAGCGGGCGGAGGAAGAGACCATGAAGGATATCGCAAGGGATTTGGAGCAGGGCGTCCAGGGATGGGAATATAAGTTCAACTCCGTCTCCTCCAGCCGGGGGGATTATCCCTTCATCACGATGACCTTTGGGACGGGGACAGGGAAATTTGCCAAGATGGCCTCCATTGCCATGCTGGATGTCCGGCGCAAGGGTCAGGGCAAGGCCTCCTGCAAGAAGCCTGTGCTGTTCCCCAAGCTGGTGTTCCTCTATGACGAGAACCTCCATGGCCCGGGGAAGGAGCTGGAGGACGTGTTCGAGGCAGGGATTGCCTGCTCCCAGAAGACCATGTACCCGGATTGGCTGAGCCTTACGGGGAAGGGATATATCGCCAGCATGTACAAGCAGTATGGGGAAATCATAAGCCCCATGGGCTGCCGGGCCTTCCTGTCCCCTTGGTATGTAAGGGGCGGCATGAATCCGGCAGATGAGGAGGACCGCCCGGTATTCGTGGGGCGCTTCAACATTGGCGTGGTCAGCCTACACCTTCCCATGATTCTGGCAAAGTCCAGGCAGGAGAGCCGGGATTTCTATGAAGTTCTGGATTATTATTTAGAGCTGATCCGCCAGCTTCACATCCGCACCTATGCTTATCTGGGGGAAATGCGGGCCAGCACCAACCCCCTGGCATATTGTGAGGGCGGTTTTTACGGCGGCCATTTGGGCATCCATGACAAGATTAAGCCCCTCCTCAAGACGGCTACTGCCTCCTTTGGGATTACGGCCTTTAACGAGCTGCAGCAGCTCTATAACGGCAAGTCCCTGGTGGAGGACGGCCAGTTTGCGCTGGAGGTGTTGGAGCACATCAATGAAAAGATTGCGGAATACAAGAAGGCGGACGGCAACCTCTACGCCATTTACGCCACCCCTGCGGAGAACCTGTGCGGCCTGCAGGTGAAGCAGTTCCGCAAGAAATACGGCATTGTGGAGAATGTGTCGGACAGGGAATATGTCAGCAACGGCTTCCATTGCCATGTGACGGAGGACATCACCCCCATTGAGAAGCAGGATTTGGAATACCGCTTCTGGGAGCTGAGCAACGGCGGGAAAATCCAATATGTCAAATACCCCATCGATTACAATGTAGAAGCGGTGAAGACATTGGTGCGCCGCGCCATGGAAATGGGCTTTTATGAAGGGGTGAACCTGTCTTTGGCTTACTGCGACAACTGCGGCCACCAGGAGCTTGAGATGGATGTATGCCCGAAATGCGGCAGCCGCAACCTGACCAAGATTGACCGGATGAACGGCTACCTGTCCTATTCCCGGGTGAAGGGCGACACCCGTCTGAATGATGCGAAGATGGCGGAAATCAAGGAACGCAGGAGCATGTGAGGGGAGGCTTATGAGATACCATAACATAACAAAGGACGATATGCTCAATGGGGACGGCCTCCGGGTAGTGCTGTGGGTGTCCGGCTGCTCCCATTGCTGCAAGGAATGCCAGAATCCCGTTACCTGGGACCCCAACGGGGGGCTTTTGTTTGACGGGGAGGCGAAGGAAGAGCTGTTTGCAGAATTGGCCAAGGATTATATTTCCGGGGTTACCTTCAGCGGCGGCGACCCCCTGTATTTTTCCAACCGCTCCGATGTGCTGCGGCTGGCTCGGGAAATCAAAGAGAAATTCCCCCAAAAGACTATCTGGCTGTACACGGGGTTTGTGTGGGAGTCCATTCGATCCCTGCCCATTATGGAATACGTGGACGTGCTGGTGGACGGCGAGTTTTTGATAGGGAAGAAAGACACGCAGCTCCATTGGCGGGGGAGCGCCAACCAGCGGGTCATTGACGTGCCCGCCAGCCGCATGGCTGGGGAAGTGGCGCTGCATTGTGAGTAAAATCCGCTGCCATTCTGCGCAAAAAACAAGAAGGAGCCGGCATGAGGGTGTATGCCGGCTCCTTCTTGTTTTTATGAAATCTTAAGCCATCTTGTTCACAGCCTTGGATAAGCGGGAAATCTTCCGGGAGGCAGTGTTCTTATGGTAAACGCCTTTGGAAGTAGCCTTGCTGATGGTAGAGATAGCGCCTTTCAGCGCTGCCTGTGCAGCAACCTGGTCCTTTGCCGCAACTGCGGCCTCTACCTTCCGAATGGAAGTCTTCACAGCAGACCTGATGGACTTGTTGCGGGCAGTTCTGGTTTGAGTTACTAAGATTCTCTTCTTTGCTGATTTGATGTTAGCCAATCCGTACACCTCCAATATGATAGAAATATAGTTCGCGGCACCCCTGGAATGCGCAGCCGAACAGGATTGCGCCGCATTCTGCAGCTGTTCCATTAAACCCGGACACGGACGTTCTAATGTAAACATACTCATATAGTCTAATCCCAATTTTTCTATCTGTCAATACATATTTTACTTTTTTTTGCAAAAAATGTAACAGTGAAGCAAAGAAAATATACGGCATGGAGGAAATCATGAGTCAGTTTCAGGTACGTACAGACCTTGCATTAGAAACCAGGGAAAAATTCCAGGAAGACAACGTGGAGATTAAAGGGGTGCGGGTGGAGGAAGAGAACCGCAGGGAATTGGAAATCAAAATCACCACAATGGCAATCGAGACAGAGAATGGGGCAAAGGCCATGGGGAAGCCCAAGGGCACGTACATCACCTTGGAGGCGGCCAATATGGACTCACAGGACGAGGATTACCACCGGGAGATTTCCGTGGAGCTGGCCAGGCTGGTGAAGCGCCTGCTGCCTAAGAAGGAAGGCCCCATCTCAGCCCTGGTGGCAGGCCTCGGCAACCGGGAGGTGACCCCGGACGCTTTAGGACCCAGGGTTGTGGACAACATGATGATTACGCGCCATATCCTGAAGGAATTTGGGAAGTACGCCTATGGGGAAGAAGAGGTGAACGCTGTCAGCGGCATCGTCCCGGGCGTCATGGGGCAGACCGGGATGGAGAGCCAGGAGATTATCCGGGGCGTCATTGAAGAGACGCAGCCGGATGTGATGGTGGCCATTGACGCCTTGGCAGCCCGCAGCACCCGCAGGCTTGGGCGCACCATACAGATTACAGACACGGGCATCAACCCTGGCTCTGGCGTGGGCAACCACCGCCATGGCCTTTCGGAGCGCACGCTGGGGATTCCGGTCATCGCCATTGGGGTGCCTACGGTCGTGGACGCAGCCACCATTGTGAGCGACACCATGCACACCCTGGTGCAGGCCATGGAGGAGCATAGCCGCCTCCAGGCTTTGAGCACGGGTTTGAATGCGCTGAACGACATGGAGAAATACGAATTGATTCGGGAGCTCCTATCCCCACAGCTAAACACAATGTTTGTGACGCCCAAGGACATTGACGAATCTGTGAAGCGCTTAAGCTACACGCTGTCAGAGGGGCTGAACATTGCCTTTGCATAAAAAAAATCGTACAAGCATATATTGAACTATTCATGGCAAACAGGAGTGGAAGATGGTTTGATGAGGAATAGAAAGAAATATATGCAATGGTGCATAGGCGGGGCAGGCGTGCTGTTCGTGTTCGTCTGCTATCAAAATATGTCTTCCTTGGGCAAGGCGCCGGCCATGGAGCAGATTGGGAACTTTATCAGGGAAGAGGTGGCCGTAAAGGCATGGCAGAATTGCATGCCTGCCATGCTTTGCGAAGGGCAAGAGGAGCCGGTTTCCATGGAATCCTATCTTTTGGGGAAGGTAGAGTCCCTGTTTCCAATCTATGGGTTCAGCGACGCTATGCCTGCGTATGACACGCAGATTGAGAGCGGCCTGGAAGGCGCGCTATGGGCAGAGAAATCCGAAGAAGCCGGCGGAGAGGAAAATGAGGCGGAAGACGCCCGAAAGGGGCAGGAAGACGGCAATGCCCAGGCGGAAAGCACAGAGGGCGGAGCCCAGGAAATGGCAGAAGGCGGCGAAGCGGGAGAAGAAGGAAAAGCAGGGGAAGAAGAGGCAAAAAGCGGCGAGGAAGGCGCAGGGGAGAAGGAGCAGGGGAAAAAGAAGAAAAAGAAAGAGGACAAAGCAGACGGCAAAGGCAGCCATATAGAGACGGCAAAGGCTGTGGAAATCCCCAGGGAGAAACTAAATGACTTTGACTACCTGCTGCAGCATTTCTACCAGGTGGATCGAACCACTACCATAGACAGCAGCCAGCTGAATGCGGCGGAAATGCTGGCTAAGGACATGAGGCTTCAGGGCGGGAATGAGAATGTCCAGATTCTGATTTACCACACCCATTCCCAGGAAGGGTATGCAGATTCCGCTCCAGGGGATTCCAATGCCAGCGTTGTGGGCGTGGGGGAGAAGCTGGCTGCACTGCTGCGGGAGGAATATGGGTTTAACGTGATGCACCATACCGGGGAATACGACGTGGCAGACAGGGACAATGCCTATTCTTATGCAGGGCCTGCCCTGGAGCAGATTTTAGCGGAGAACCCCAGCATAGAAGTGGTGATTGACCTGCACCGGGATGGAGTGGCGGAGACCACGCATCTGGTGTCAGAGGTGAATGGGAAGCAGACGGCGCAGATCATGTTCTTCAATGGGCTGAGCAGAACCACGGCCAATGGGGACATCGCCTACCTTGCGAACCCAAATTTGGCGGATAACTTGGCGTTTTCCTTTCAGATGAAGCTTGCGGCGGAAGAATACTATCCGGGGTTTGCCAGGGGAACCTACCTGAAGGGATATCGGTACAACCTCCATTATCGGCCGAAGAGCCTTTTGGTGGAAGTGGGGGCGCAGACCAATACGGTGGAAGAGGCCATGAACGCCATGGAGCCGCTTGCAGATATACTGCACAAAGTTCTAGGAGAATGATGGGGCGGGACTGCGTCCATGTGGCATCTTGCTATAGAAGAAATTTTACGGCAGGCGTTATCCTGGCAGGATATTCTGCCGACATTTATATTATGGTATACTTCCATTTTAAGGATAATGTGGCCTTGCATATGGATACATAGGGAGCGGCCCCGGCGCAGGCAGTTTGCCGGGGGCTAGGGATTCCTATGGGAAATAAGCGGCATGGGGGTATCATATTCTTATGGTGGAGATAGTGGAATGGGAACATCTGCAGAAGAAGGAGAGGAGTGATGCGGAGGAGCAGCTGCTGCTGTCTGTCCGGAAACTGGAGCCGGCCTATTGGAACGGCGTGAAGGTGATGGAAGATTCCATCTATGGAGCCTT
>CAOKUK010000191.1 GCA_948472595.1 uncultured Eubacterium sp. | reverse complement strand
TGCCTGTCCGCAAGAAAGGGAAACTGCCTTGTGAGACAATCGCTGCAGAATATGATTTGGAATATGGGAGCGCAGTGATTGAGATGCACAAGGACGCCATCCGGCCAGGGCAGAAGGTGGTGGTGGTAGACGACCTGATTGCCACGGGCGGGACGATAGAGGCGATTATTAAAATGGTGGAGCAGTTAGGCGGGCAGGTGGTGAAAATCTGCTTTGTGATGGAGCTTGCCGGGCTGAAAGGCAGGGAGAAGCTTTCTGGCTATTCTGTGGAGAGCCTGATTACATATGAGGGGAAATAATGGGCGGTTGCATCAAGCTGGATGATTACAGGAGGCGAGGCGGAACATGAGAGTTGGTACGGGCTATGATGTGCACAGGCTGGCGGAAGGGCGCGCGCTGATTTTAGGCGGGGTTGCCATCCCCTTTGAAAAAGGGCTGGACGGCCATTCCGATGCGGATGTGCTGGTGCATGCGATTATGGATGCGCTGCTGGGCGCAGCGGCTTTGGGCGATATAGGGAAGCATTTCCCAGATACGGAGGAAGCCTACAAGGGGATTTCCAGCATGAAGCTGCTGGCGCATGTGGGGGAATTGTTGGGGCGGGAAGGGTACCTGGTGGGGAACATAGACGCCACGGTCATTGCCCAGCGCCCCAAGCTGCGCCCCTATATTGAGCAGATGGAGGAGAATGTGGCAGGCGCTTTGGGGATTTCCAAAGGCCAGGTGAATGTCAAGGCCACCACGGAGGAGCGTCTGGGGTTTACGGGAAGGCAGGAAGGCATCTCCGCACAGGCTGTCTGCGCTATTACAGGGCTCTATGAGGCAAGCGCCGCTTCCTATGACAGCCAGAGGGACTGCAGCCAATGCGGCGGATGCGAGGGCAGGGTATGAGGACGCATTTTTTAAGCGAGAGGGAAAGGCAGGGCACCAGGGCTTTCTATGAGTCTGCCTTCCCGGAAGATTCCGAGAGGTTTGTGGATTTTTATTATGATTGGGTTGTGAAGCGGAATGATGTCTTTGTAGCGGACCAATGGGAGGGGGGCGGGTATCAAGTTCAGGCCATGGTGCATATTAATCGCCATCGCTTTTCCATTAATGGAAAAACGGAACATGCCCCATACTTTGTGGCGGTCGCCACACGGTCGGACTGCCGCAGGCAGGGGAAGATGCGCAGGTTGATTGAGAGAGCCTTGCAAGACATGGATCGCCGGCAGTATGCCTTTGCCTTCCTGATGCCGGCAAACCCAGACTACTATACAGGCTTGGGGTTTCGCTATTTCCCCAATCAGCCAGGCCTTTGGCAGCTTAAGCCATGCCAAGGAAAGGGTTTTGCGCATGGAGAGGAACAAAGCCGGGAAATGGCTTGGAGAAAAGCGGGGGCGGAGGATATTGGCAGGATGTGCGCCTTTGCCAACCAGGTGCAGGAGCAGAGGTTTCAGATTTCGATTCTATGGGATGAGGATTACTGTAGACGCCTTTTTGCAGAGACTGCGGCGGAAGATGGGGGCGTGCTGCTTCTTGAAACCCACAATGGCTTGCAGGGGATTTTGGTTTATGGGATATCCTTGGATGGGGAAAAGACCGCTGAGATAAAGGATTTTATCCTGCAGGAAGGCCTGATGGCAGACTTGCAGAGTCAGCTGGGAGCCAGCGTCCAGGCGGCATTGCCTGGCTGTGCCATAGCGTTCCCTTCCATGGAGATGATGGTGCGCATTGTAAGCATTTTCCGTTTTGTGCCCCTTATAAGGAGCAGGGAAGAAAGGACGCTTTATGTGGATGTGGAGGATTCCATTATCCCTTCCAACTGTGGCTGTTTCCGAATTGTCTTAGGGCCGGAGGGCAGCCGCATAGACCGGATTCATAGGACGGGGAGGGAGCAGAAGGCGGGCATTGCCAAACTGGCTCAGGTTTTGCTGGCTGACGTGCCTGTTTCTATCCAGGAATGGGTGTGAGAAAGGCAAAATATGTATTGACAAATTTCCATTTTCTGCATAAACTATTATGAGAAAGCGACAGGGAAGAGCCCTTGATTAGGGAATTGAGTTGGAATGACTTCGTCTCTAAAATTTAGGAGAGGCGGAGTTTTTTCTATTCTGCAGCGTTGCAGGCGTAACATTTTATTGTGGAAGGAAGTATGCAGGGATGGGATTTTTGCAGCATATAAAAGAAGAGTTTCAAGTGATAAAGGAGCGGGACCCCGCCATCAAGTCCCCGTGGGAAGTGCTCTTATACCCAAGCTTCCGCGTGATGCTCAGCTATCGGAAGGCCCATAAGCAGTATCTGAAGGGGCATTACTTCCGCGCCAGGAGGATTTCCCAGAAGGCAGCCCGCAGGACGGGCATTGAAATCCATCCGGGAGCCGTGATTGGCAAGGGATTCTTCATCGACCATGGGAGCGGCGTAATCATTGGGGAGACCACGATTATCGGCGATAACGTCACTCTCTACCAAGGCGTTACCTTAGGCGGCACCGGCAAGGAGACCGGGAAGCGCCACCCCACCCTCTGTGACAATGTCATGGTGAGCGCCGGCGCAAAGGTGATTGGCTCCTTTACCATTGGTGAGAACAGCAAAATCGGCGCCGGCAGCGTCGTGCTGGAGGAGGTTCCCCCCAACTGCACGGTGGTGGGCGTCCCTGGGAGGATTGTAAAGCGCGACAACGTGAAGGTCCCAAGGAGCGACATGGATCAGGTGAACTTGCCCGACCCCGTCATGGAGGATATCACGCTGCTGCAGCGGGAAAATTCCGCCCTTTGCAACAGGGTGATAGATATGGAGAAGGAAATACGCAAGCTGCGTAACGATATAAGGCATTCCTAACTGCAAAATGCCATACAAAGCACAAGGAAAACAGGAGGACTCAATGAAAGTATACAACACGCTCAGCAGGAAAAAAGAAGAATTTGTGCCCTTGGAGGAGGGCAAGGTCAAGATGTACGTATGCGGCCCCACCGTGTACAATTTCATCCACATCGGGAACGCAAGGCCCATGATTGTCTTTGACACGGTAAGGCGTTATATGGAATACAAAGGCTATGACGTGAATTTTGTCTCCAATTTTACCGATGTGGATGACAAGATTATCAAGAAGGCCATAGAGGAGGGCGTCTCTGCCCAGGAAATCTCCCAGCGCTACATCGCAGAGTGCAAAAAAGACATGGAGGGCATGAACGTAAAGCCTGCCACCTGCCATCCCTTGGCTACAGAAGAGATTGAAGGGATGCTGGAAATGATTTCCACTTTAATCGATAAAGGCTACGCCTACCCGGCAAAGGATGGGACCGTTTATTTCCGCACCCGGAAGTTCAAGGAATACGGCAAGCTTTCCCATAAGAACCTGGACGATTTGCAGGCAGGCCACCGGGATATAAAGGTGGCGGGGGAGGATAAGGAGGATTCTCTGGACTTTGTGCTCTGGAAACCGAAAAAAGAAGGGGAGCCCTACTGGGAGTCCCCCTGGTGCCAAGGCAGGCCGGGCTGGCATATTGAATGCTCCGTTATGTCCAAGAAATATCTGGGGGAGGAGATTGACATCCATGCCGGCGGGGAGGATTTGATTTTCCCGCACCATGAAAATGAGATTGCCCAAAGCGAGGCATGCAATGGCAAGGCCTTCGCAAAGTATTGGCTGCACAACGGATTTTTGAATATTGACAATAAGAAGATGTCCAAGTCCCTGGGGAATTTCTTCACCGTCAGGGAGATTTCTGAAAAATATGACCTTCAGATCCTGCGCTTTTTTATGCTGGGCGCCCATTACCGAAGCCCGTTAAATTTCAGCGCAGAGCTGATGGAGGCGGCTAAGAACGGATTGGACAGGATAAAGAACGGCGCTCAGAACCTGCAGTTTTTGGCGAAAAACAGCAAGTCTTCGAATATGGATGAAAATGAGGCGGCGCTTTGGCAGCAAAGCCAGGAATTTGTGGGCAAATTCGAGGATGCCATGGACGATGATTTCAATACGGCAGACGCCATATCCGCCGTATTCGAGCTGGTGCGGTTTGCCAATACCAATACAGGGGAAGGCTCCTCCAAGGAATTCTTAAATAACCTGCATGGCAGGATTGGGCTCTTTTGCGATATCTTAGGGATTGTCTTAGAGCAGAAGGAGGAAATCCTGGATGAAGAGATTGAAGGGCTGATTGCAGAGCGCCAGGCAGCCAGGAAGGAGAAGAACTTCGCCCGGGCGGACGAAATCCGCAGCCTGCTGCTGGAACAGGGGATTGTCTTAGAGGATACCAGAGAAGGCGTGAAATGGAAAAGGGCATAAATCAATATATTTTGGCAAAATTCGGCATGGAGCCGAAAGATACCCGCAGCTACTCCCCGCTGGTGCTGGCCTATATCGGGGATGGGATTTACGATTTAGTTATCCGCACGATGATGGTGGGGAAGGGGAACGCCCATGTGAATGCGCTGCACAAAAGGACCAGCCAGCTGGTAAAGGCCCACGCCCAGTCAGAATTAATTCGGGCGCTTCATGCAGAGCTGACGGAGGAAGAGCAGGCGGTGTACCGGCGGGGCCGGAATGCCCACTCCCCCACGATGGCCAAGAATGCCACCATGGCGGATTACCGCAGGGCGACGGGGTTTGAGGCCTTGATGGGCTACCTGTACCTGGAAGGCCAGGTGGACAGGCTGATGGAGTTGGTGCTGCTGGGATTGGAAAGGATTGGAAAGGGTAAGGGAAGGAAAGATGCGTTACGAAGAGATGACGATTGAGGGGCGGAATGCGGTCTTGGAGGCATTCCGTTCTGGGAAGACCATAGACAAGCTGTTTGTGCTGGAGAGGTGCCAGGATGGCCCCATCCGCTCCATTCTCAGGGAGGCGAAGAAGCATGATGCGATTATCAATTACGTTTCAAGAGAACGTCTTGACCAGATGTCGGAAAGCCGGAAACACCAAGGGGTAATCGCTTATGCGGCCGCCTATGAGTATGCCGAAGTGGAGGATATGCTGCAGGCGGCGGAGAAAAAGGGGGAGCCGCCGTTTTTGATTCTGCTGGACAATATAGAGGATCCCCATAATCTGGGCGCCATCATCCGCACGGCGAACCTGGCCGGCGCCCATGGCGTGATAATCCCCAAGCGCAGGGCGGCGGGCCTTACGGCAGCCGTGGCGAAAGCCTCTGCAGGCGCCATCAATTATACCCCGGTTGCAAAAGTGACAAACCTTTCTTCCGCCATAAAGGAACTCAAGCAGAAGGGGCTCTGGTTTGCCTGCGCCGACATGGGGGGCAGCAGCATGTATGAGCTGGATTTGAAAGGCCCCATTGGCCTTGTGGTGGGAAGCGAAGGGGAGGGGGTCAGCAGGCTGGTGAAGGAAAACTGTGATTTTGCGGCAGCCATCCCCATGGCAGGGAACATTGATTCCCTAAACGCCTCCGTGGCAGCCGGCGTCCTGGCATATGAGATTGTGAGGCAGAGGCTGGCAGCCGCAAAGACGCTGCAATAAAGGTTTCAGGGGGAGGAAGTCAGTGCGGAGAGGATTAGAATACCAAAACCAGACAGATGAGCAATTAATCCGTAAATTGCGGGAGGGGCGCCGGGATATCATGGATTACATTCTGGAAAAATACAAAGGCCTGGTGTTGAA
>CAOKUK010000190.1 GCA_948472595.1 uncultured Eubacterium sp. | reverse complement strand
TAAAGGGAAGAGGTTCCGCCTGGAATTTGGAAAAGCAGAAGAAGGGGAAAAGGGACAGGCAAAGCCGTTTGAACAGGAAACCTCTTCCATGCCGCAGGGAGAGCCAGTTCCAGAACCGAAGGGGGCGCCATCTCCAGAGCCGCAGCCTGTGCCATCCCCAGAGCAGCCAGCGCAGGAAACACCTTCCGCATCGCATGACCCAGGGAATTCAGAGCCGGAGCCTGCACCGACTCCAACCCCGGAGCCTGCGCCGACTCCAACTCCGCAGCCTACGCCGACTCCAACCCCAGCGCCAGAAGCACCTTCAACGCCGGAAGCGGATTCCCATGACCCAGGATTGGATGATTATGATACGTACCATTCCATTCGCTTGCCATCCGGTTTAGAGATAGAAATAGATTTTGGGGAACATCAGTTTTAACGAAATATTTACGATTCTGGCAGCTTAAAATTAAGAGGTGACGTTTAAAAATGCGTAAGAAATTAGTGAATCCAGATAAGCTGTGCATGGGATGCATGGAAGAGCTGGCGTACCCGGGAGCGGTCTGCCCCAAATGCGGGTTTAATGTGGCGGCATACCGAAGGCCGGAGAACAGCCTTCCCCTGTACGAGATTGTGAATGGAAAGTACCTGCTCGGCAGGGTGCTTGGCGTAGGGGGATTTGGAATTACTTATATTGCGTGGGATTTTTACCAAGGGAAAAGGGTGTGCGTGAAAGAATATTTTCCAAGGAACGTTGCAGTCCGTAACTGCGGCGCCAAAACTTACTCTGAGTCGATTTCCGTGTCGATAGATTGCAGCCAGGAAGGGCACATGAGTGCGGAGAGCTATACAAAGTATGTGGAAAAAGTTCGGTCTGCGTATATGAAAGGGCTTTCTGCCTACATCCAGGAAGCAGAGAATCTGTCTAAATATTATTTGATGCCAGGCATTGTGTCAATTCGGGATTTTTTTTATGGAAACAATACGGCATATATTGTCATGGAATACATAGAAGGGATGGATATGGGAAAATATGCGAAGGGCAAAGGCGGGAGGCTTGCGCCCCAGGAAGTGTTTTTCCTATTGAAAGATGTCTTGCGGGCTCTGGATGCGGTGCATAAGGACAGCATCATACACAGGGATATCAGCCCGGACAATATTATGCTTACGAAGCAGTGGGATGCGGTGCTGATTGATTTTGGCGCCGCCAGGGATTATGAGCATACGAAGAAAGCGCCGATTTTGCTAAAGCATGGCTATGCCCCGGTAGAGCAGTACAGGGTAGATGGAAAGCAGGGTCCATGGACGGATGTATACAGCATGTGCGCAAGCATTTACTTTCTTCTGACGGGAGCCCGGCTGCCATCTTCTTTGGAGAGGCAGAAGCAGGATACGCTGCCAAAGCTGCAGGCGCTGGGCGTTCCGGTGTCGGAGGAACAGGATAATACCATCCGCAAGGGGCTAAGCATCAATCCGCAGGAGAGGTACCAGTCCATCGAGGAACTGTACCGGGATTTATATCAAGAGTCAATGTATGCGTGAAGGAGAATGGGATGGCGGCGAGGAGAATATGTTTGGGATGTTTTCGGGAATGGGAAGGAGATGGAGTCTGCCCTTTCTGTGGATGGGAGGACGGAAAGCAGTACGGAAAGACCTTGGGATGGGCGCTGGGGGATGTTTTTGAGCAGAGGTACTTGCTGGGGTTTTTGCATTGCAGGACATCGGAGGCAGCTGTGTGGAGCGTATATGACAAGCTGCTGGGAATCCCATGTTATCTGATGCGCTTGCCAGATGCAGAAGACCCAGAGGAGAAGGAGCGTGCAAAGGAGTCGGAGAAGGCAGAACAAGCCGAGCGTGCAAAGGAGTCGGAGAAGACAGAGCAGGCTGGGAAGTCAGAGCTAGCCGAGAGGACAGGGCAATCAGAGAGGGAGACTCTGGATGCATTGGGAATGGCAAGAGGCTTGGGAAAGGGTTCGGTAAAGCTTTTGGCAGTCAAAGAAATCGGTGGGAAAAAGGCATTGCAGTTTTCCATGGAAGAGCCTGTAGAGGATATGGAGGGGGTTTTGGCCGCACTGCAGGCATTGCTTGGCCTATCGGAGGAGCAGGAGGCTGTGGATATAGAGGAGGGGAGCCAGAGGGCAGGGCAGAAAAAGGAGCAGGCGCTGCCAAATGGTACGTTGCTGGATGGGCGCTACCAGGTTTTGGAATGCATCGGAATCGGCGGTTTTGGAATCCTGTACCTTTGCCATGACATGGCATCGCGCCGCCTGGTTGCCATGAAGGAATATTTTCCGGCAGAATGGGCATGTCGGGATGGGATGGATGTAGATGTGAGAAAATCACAGATGGTGGAAGCCTACCGCCTTGGAGCGCAATCCTTTTTGGGGGAGGCAAAGTTTATGGCGAAATTCCTGCACACGCCCCATATCGCAGATATTTATGACGTTATGGAAGGCAACGATACGGTGTATCTTGCGATGGAGTATATTCCAGGCATTAGCATTGGCAGGGAGATGCGGGCGAGGGGATACCGTCCTTACCAGCCCAAAGAAGCGGCGCAGATTTTATTTCCGGTCATGGATGCGTTGGAAACGCTCCACGAAGGAAAGGTCGTCCATGGCGACGTCAGCCCGGGCAATATCATGCGGGCGGAGGACGGCGGCATTTTTCTGATTGATTTAGGAGCGGCAAAATATGCATTGGACTCTAGGCCGGTGTTTGGCGCGGCGTTCCTCAAGCCGGATTATGCTGCGCCGGAGCAGTATCGGACAGCCAGGGAGGGAATCCCAAGGGGGGAAGGGCCGTGGACGGATGTATATGCGCTGGGCGCAACGATGTACTGCCTGCTTACCGGGCAGAAGCCCCCGAATGTAATCAGCAGGCTGGAGGCGGAGCATGATGAAATCCGTTTGCCCGGGAAATGCCGGTTAAGGCATGCAAAGAAGTGGGCAAAGCTTTTGAACCATGCGATGGCTCTGGACGTGAAGGAGCGTATTGGGTCGATGGGCGAGTTTCGGAGAGAGGCGGCAAAGCTGTTGGCCTAAAGTGGGAGAATCAGAAGGAGAAGAGGGAAATGGGTCAGAAAAAGACAATGAAAGTATGGCAGATGATTGTAATCCTGGTCTTGGCGGCGGGCATATTGGCCACAATGTTCCTGCCAATTTACAAGGTTGATGGGGATGCGGTTGTTTCCATGCTGCAGAAAGCGAACGATAAAGTGAAGGACGATTTGGACTTTGGAGACTTGGGGTCATTGGTGAGTGATTTGGTGGGGGATTTCTTGGAAAACCAGAAAGAAAAGTTTGACGACAAGATAGAAGAATATGAGGAAGAGAAGGATATTAAGATTTCGTCAATCACTCCGTTTGAGATAATGACGCAAAGCGCGCAATCGTTCTTTGGAACAGAAGAAAGCGAGGAGGAAGAAGAAGGGGAAAAAGAGGACAAGAAAGGGGAAAAGGACAAGAAGGAAGAAGAGGACAAGAAAGGGGAAGAGGACAAGAAGGAAGAAGAGGACAAGAAAGGGGAAGAGGACAAGAAAGGGGAAGAGAACGAGGAGGAAGGGGACAAGAAAGAGAATCAGAAAAAGGAAAAAGAGAACGGCAAGAAGGACGATGGGGAAGAAGAGGATCAGAGCCTGGAATCGAATTTGGAGAAGTCTTATACAAAGGTGCGTATCATACTTTGGATTGTATATGTGCTGGCTCTTGCTGTGATGGTGCTGGCTATTCTGGGAATTGTCCTGAAAACGTCAAAGTATCTGCCCTTGGCGGTTAGTGCGATTTACAGTGTGGGGGCAGTGGCTGCTTTTGGGGCTGGGGAGTTTTTGTCCCCGTCTGTTTTTGCAGACAATATTAGCAAAGCAAAGGGGCTGTTTGATACAGGGATTTTTGCGAAGGCAGATGAGGTATTCGGAGAAGGGCTGCGGCAGGCAGTTCTTGCAGAATGGATTACAGGGAAAATGTTTTCCGGGTTTGTCGGGATTGGATTTCTCATTGGGCTTATATTTGCAGCATTGCTGTTGATTGTAAGTATTGTTTTCATGTTCGTAGGAGGACGGCAGGAAACAGCTGTCGTGCGGGAAAGCCAGGGGATGCCAAGAAACCAAGGGATGCCCGGGAACCAAGGGATGCCCGGGTCAGCTGGGATACCCAGGGCTCAGGGGGCGCCGGGACAATCCGGGATGCCCATGAATCAAGGGATGCCGAGAAATCAAGGGATGCCGGGACAGACCGGAATGCCCATGAACCAGGGGATGCCCATGAATCAAGGGATGCCAGGGAACCAGGGAGCGCCAGGGCAATCTGGAATGCCTATGAATCAGAGAATGCCTGGAGCGCAAGGAATGCCGGGACAGACCGGGATGCCCATGAACCAGGGAATGCCGAGAAATCAAGGGATGCCAGGACAGACAGGAATGCCCATGAACCAGAGGATGCCCGGGAACCAGGGGACGCCAGGACAGACAGGAATGCCCAGGAACCAGGGGATGCCAGGACAATCCGGAATGCCTGGAACGCAAGGCATACCAGGGTCAACTGGAATGTCCGGAGGTCAAGGAATGCCAGGGCAATCTGGAATGCCCATGAACCAGGGCATGCCGGGGCAATCTGGGATGCCCATGAACCAGGGGATGCCGGGACAGACAGGAATGCCCATAAACCAGGGGATGCCAGGGATGCAGCAGCCGATTGCGCAAGCACAGCAGCAAGCACAGCCGGCGGCGGCCGGGATGGGGCTGGTTGCATGCACGAAAGGGGCGTCTCAAGGGAAACGTTTTTCGCTTCCGCAAGACCGCAAAGTTGTGGTTGGGCGGAATGAGCGGAATGCAAATTTAGTCATCAACCATCCCAAAGTAAGCAATGTGCATTGCAGCATTCGCTATGTGGCAGCCACAAATACTTATATTGTCAAGGACCATTCCACAAATGGCACGTTCGCAAATGGCATAAGGCTGAGGAAGGATGTAAGGGAAGAGCTTCCGGCTGGAAGCGTGCTGCAGCTGGCGGACGGCGCAAATGAGATTACGCTGGGATAAGGCAGGAGCGGAAAGGATGTGAGACAAGTGCAGGGAGAGGAAAAGGCCACGCTTCAGGTCAATGATTTGCCGATGGCGGACTCCATACAGCCTCATTATTTTTTGATTGTGGACAGTATGGGTCAGGTGCAGGAGGTGGATTTAGAAAGCATTGGGAAGGATCGGATTTATTTTGGCAGGGATCCGGAACAGAATGACATTGTGCTGGGCCAGCAGGTGGTGTCCAGGGTTCATGGGAAATTGAAGCTGTTCCAGGGGCGCGTGCATTTTGCGGATTTGGGGAGCAGCAATGGGACGTACATAGAGAGCCGCGGGAAGAGCGCATTCTTGAGGAAGAGCAAGAATTACGTGATGCTGTCCGATGGGGATATCCTGCGCATCCAGGGCGACGCCGAGCACAGGGAGGAATCGGTTCTCTTGCTGTATTCCCGCGGGACGCAGGAGGGGAAATGGCAGCGCTATGTATTGAGCGATAAGCAGGTGCGCATTGGCAGGGGGAAAGACAACGACCTCGTCCTTTCCCATCCCTGCATTTCCAGGTACCATGCGATGCTGGAGAAGGTGGGGGATTCTTACAGCA
>CAOKUK010000189.1 GCA_948472595.1 uncultured Eubacterium sp. | reverse complement strand
TTCCTGGTAAGACCTGCACATAAATCTCCACTTTTGCGCCGTCCCAATCCCAGCCTTGAATTTCAGCCCAAACTGCCCCTCCAAATTCCGCAGCATGCTGTGTGCCTGGTCCATTCTCTGCACCCGTTCCCCATATTCCTCCTTCTCCCCGCAAGGAACCAGCACGGCGATTCGGTTGGCCATTAAAGCCCCCACAATCCCTTCCGTGGCTTCCTTGACAGCCTCCCGGAAGATTTCCTGGCATTTCTGCAGCCGAATGCCCGCCCCCATGGCGTTGGAAAGCCCCCCATGGCAGTATTCATCCCCGCATTCCACCACCATCACGTACCCATACTCCTCTTTGATATCCAGAAATTCCCGGTATCCCTGATACCCCTTCGCATCGCCCCCCTCCAGCAAGATACTGTACACAAAGCCATTTTCAATCATGGGAACTACGGTTTCCAGCTTTTCCTTGACCTTTAAGTCATAATGGGATTTCTCTTTCCTGCCCTTCACTGCCTTCATGGCTTTCTGGAGCGTTTCTGTCAGGGTCGCCCGGCTGATGGGCTTGGTCAGGTAGGCCATCACCCCAATGTCAATGGAACTCTGGGAATAAGTGAATTTGTCATAAGCCGTCAGCACGATGAAAATCACATGGGGGCTGTTCTTGCGGATTTCCCGCATTGCCTCAATGCCGTTGATGCCTGGCATTTGGATGTCCATCAGGATAATGTCCGGCCGGAAGGCTTCCGCCAGTTCAATGGCCGTCCGCCCATTCTTGGCGGATTCCGTCTCACAGGCGCTGCCGAAGCTCTTCTGTATCATAAATTTCAGGGATTCCTGCACAATCCCCTCGTCATCACAAATTAAAATCCGCATCATCTGTCCCTCCCTTAGGGATTTTAAGGTACAAGGCCACCTCCGTGCCGCCCTCCTTGCGCCTCTTTATATCTATGACATGCTCCATGTCATAGTACCTGCGGAGCCGGCTGATGACATTGTCCATGCCAATCCCGGCAGAATCCCTCCCGCTTTCGCTGTGGGCGCTCTCCCCGCGCAAGATTTTCTCCGCTATCTGCGCATCAATGCCTTTGCCGTTATCCTCCACCTGGATACAGGCCATATCCCCCTTACGGTATACAGAAAGGCAGATTCTGCCTGCCCCTTCCATTTCCCGTATCCCATGGTTCACCGCATTTTCAATTAAGGGCTGGATAATCATGCTGGGCATGGGGGTATGCAAAAGCCGCCTGTCTACCCGGCTTTCATAGTGGATATCGCCTGCAAAGCGCACATTTAAAATGTAAATGTAATTGTCCACCAGACGCAGCTCCTCCTCTAAGGTGGCGTCCTGCTCCGTCTTACGTACGTTGTAACGGAAAAAATCCGCCATGTTCTCTATGAACACGCAAGCTCGCTCCGCCCCCTCCATCATGGCAAGCTGCGCGCCCGCATTCAAGCTGTTGAAGAGGAAATGGGGATTGATCTGTGCCTGCAAGTATTTCAGCTGGGCTTCCTTCAAATCATTTTTCATAATCAATTCCTTTTCCACCAGCTTATTTTCCCGCTCATAATTTTCCTTCGTCTCCTGAATGTGCACCCGAATGCTCTCAATCATCTTATTGCATGCCTTAGACACGGTGCCAATCTCATCTTCTGTCACCACTTCCGGGAAATCCACCTCCATATTGCCCCGGGCAATCTCATTTGCGGCGTCCGCAAGCTCCTTAAGGGGCTTCGTGACCCTTCCCGTCATCGCCACCACCCATGCCACTGCCAGAAGCATGACTGCCAGCAGCAGCGCCAGGCTAAGCCAAACCATCCGCCCCAGCTTCGCCCGCAGCAGGGAATAGTTGTGGGAATTGTTCAAAAACACGGTGTTGTTGGTGCTGTGGATGCAGGACTGCAGATAGCCGTAAATCTCGTCTGCCCTCCCATACCCTTCGTTGTATCGGCTGACATTGCGCCCCCGCTTGGCCTCAATGGCCTGGCTCGCTTCCTCCAAATAGGCCTCCGACATATAGTAAATGTTCTTCTCCATCAGCTTATCCGGCTCGCTGACCGTGCCGGTGTTCAGCTGCCCCATCATTTCCCGGTAATCCTGCTCATAGGTATAATAGCTCTCCATCATGTCCGAGCTTTTCGTGTTCAGGTATTGGTACAGGGCGTCCTGCATGCCCCCCAAAGCGCCAGACAGGTCATTGAGCTGGATATTATGGCTGTAAACGCCATCAATCTGACGGATAGCCTTATTCTGGATGTAAAACAGATAGATATTGACCGCAAAGACCAACGCCGAGACCAACAGGAACACCTCCGTCAGCTTGACCCGGATTGGCTTCCCCAACTTACTCATCTCCTTCTCCCTTTTCCATGTATTCCCCCACGTTCTCTGTGGTAATCAGCTCCGAGGATATCGGCAGGTATTCGCTGACATGCCCATTGGCCAAATAGGCGCACATGCCCTCGGCTGCCGTCCTGCCCATTTCCCCTGCATTGATGGAAATCGTGGACTGCACCACACCTCGCCGGATTTCCTCTAAGGTTTCTTGGGAAGAATAATATCCAATAATGGACACCTTCCCCACTATGTTGTAATCCACCACGCATTGGTAAGCGCTGATGGTGTCCGCTGCGCTTAAGCACACCAAAATGTCCGGGCAGCCCGACCCCAGAACCAAATCCCGCACAGCCTCCTCTGACTCAAACCGCCCCTGGCCGCCAACGGAGACCGTGGACAGCTCCGGCTGCTGGGGCAATACGGACACAGCCTTGCGGATGCCTGAGTAAATCAAATTCTGCTGGGAATTTTCATTGCTGGCATTGATCAGCACGGATACCTTCAGCTGCCGCGCAGCCTCCTGGCTCTTCTGCTGGCCGGGTTCGCCTTTCTGTTGGACGGCCTCCAGAATCTGGCTGCCGTACATCTCCCCCAAGGCATAGCTGTTCCCGCTGACGAAGCTAATTCGGCCGCTGTTTGGCAAATCGCTTAAGACTGTCATAACCGGGATGCCGTCCTGGGCGGCAAGCTCCACCAAATCCTCCAGCCCATCCTCCTGGCCTGGATCTACAATAATCCCATCCACCTGGGCGACAATGGCCATGCGCACCAGCTCCGCCACTGTATAATCGGCTTCCAAGCTCCCGCCAAAATTCTCCACATAAGCGCCGCAAGCCTCCCCCGCCTCCTTCGCCCCTTCATAGATAGACGCCCAGAATTCATCATAAGGGCTTCCCCCTATCATGGCAATGTGGTATTGGTACACTGTGCCGCCTGCGTCCATTCCTTCCTGCGGCGCCGCTTTCCAGACAAACGCCGCATACGCTGCCGCAATCGCCAAAAAAAGAGCTGCCGCAATGGCGATGGCTGCTAATCTCCTCCCCCTGCTGTCTGGCCTCATCATCCCTCTTGCCCCTTTCTGTTATCTGTATTATACATCAAATCCCATAATTTTTATAGCACCTTGACAAAAAAATATAAGAAGCTATAATTTATCTAACAACTGCTACTTTATTATTCCACCTGACTTTACCAAGGAGGCTATCCGTGATAAAGGAACAAGACTTTTTAAAAGAATACCCCATATGTCCCAATATAGAATTGATTGTAGATATCGCATGCAAATGGCACAAGCTTATTCCAGCCTTAAAAAACAACGAACGCCTTATTTGGGGAGAAACGCTTGACAATCAAGAAGAATATTGCCTAAAAATAGACCCCGGGAGGAAAACGACAGATATCCTTTTCCGAAAAGGTGAAACCATCCATAAAATAGAAGTCCCCGATTTTATCAATGAATATTTCCACTATCTGTTTGATTGCTTTGCATTTTTTCAGGATTTTGAGGAACCCATTGAATTGGAGGGCACGAACTATCTCTATGATAAGCTTCTGGGTATAAGAATTTTTATAAGCAACGCCCATCATGTTTCACTCTTCGAAGGAGAATCCGGCAAGTTGAAATGGTGCAATCTGCGAGAACTGACGAAATGGGAATTCAGCAACCTGATTCCAAGAATCATATGCATCGCAAATCACTGCAATCAATATGCTTTTACGCCAAACACCTCTCTAAAAGGGATACTTAACTTTTACCTTGCGAATGAGGATAGCGCTATTTCCTGTGACAGCTGCTGGAACGTTGAGATAGATTATTGTTTTGTTACGGCTGTAAAAATAAATACCACAAGTCTTGAGAATGAAAATTGCAAAGACATTGGAATATTCCCCTATGCCATTCCTAAGTTTGCCGAAAAGACAATCGAAACGATATTAGAGGTGAGGAAGCCCTGGTTTGCAGAGCTTCCAGAAGATGCGTTTGAAGATTTTTGGGATGGCTGAAATGCGTTCCTGGCTCAACCAGAGAATTTGAGGGGCTCCTTATGGCCCCACTGCCTGAAAGGCTTCCTCCAAATCCTCGATAATGTCGTCAATGTGCTCCGTGCCGATGGACAGGCGAATCGTGTTCGGCTTTATGCCCTGCTCCAGCAGCTCTTCTTCCGTGCATTGGCTGTGGGTGGTGGTGGCCGGGTGGATGACAAGGGACTTTACATCCGCAACATTTGCAAGGAGGGAAAACAGCTCTAAGTTGTCTATGAAATCCTTGGCCTTCTGGGCGTCCCCCTTAATTTCGAAGGTGAAGATAGAGCCGCCGCCCTTAGGGAAATATTTGCGGTACAGCTGCTTCTGGCCTTCGTCCTCCGATACGGAGGGATGGTGCACGGCCTCCACCTGGGGATGGGAATGCAAATACTCCACAACCTTCCTTGCGTTTTCCACATGGCGTTCCACGCGCAGGGACAGCGTCTCCAATCCCTGGAGGAACAGAAAGGCATGGAAGGGGGATAATGTCGCCCCCATATCCCGCAGGAGGATTGCCCTGATTTTCGTCACAAAGGCGGCAGGCCCCACTGCCTTCGTAAAGCTGATGCCATGGTAGCTGGGGTTGGGCTCTGTCAGGGACGGGAATTTCCCGGAAGCCTCCCAGTCAAAGCTCCCGCCGTCCACAATCACGCCGCCAATGGCTGTCCCATGCCCGCCGATGAACTTGGTGGCAGAATGCACCACGATATCTGCGCCATAGGAAATAGGGCGCACCAGATAAGGGGTTGCAAAGGTATTGTCCACTACCAAAGGGATTTTGTGGCTGTGGGCAATCCTGGCGATGGCCTCAATGTCCACTACATCGGAATTGGGGTTGCCCAAAGTCTCAATGAAAATGGCTTTGGTATTCTCCCGGATGGCAGCCTCTACCTCGTCTTCGTTGAAGATGTCCACAAAAGAAGCCTTTATGCCATACTGCGGAAGGGTATGCGCCAACAGGTTGTAAGTGCCCCCATAAATATTCTTGGCGGACACAATATGGCCGCCGCACTGTGCCAGGTTTTGGAACGTATAGGTGATGGCCGCTGCGCCGGAAGCCACGGCAAGGGCTGCCACGCCGCCTTCCAAAGCCGCAACCCTCCTCTCGAACACATCCTCTGTGGGGTTGGTGAGCCGCCCATAGATATTCCCCGCATCCTCCAGCCCAAACCGCGCCGCTGCATGGTCGCTGTTTTTGAACACGTAGGAGGATGTCGGATAGGTAGGCACCGCCCGGGCCTCCGGCGCCGGGTCCGGCGTCTCCGGCCCCACC
>CAOKUK010000188.1 GCA_948472595.1 uncultured Eubacterium sp. | reverse complement strand
CGTGAAAAAAGGCGGGTATCTCTATTATGATATGCGCAACTGGGACAAAATCCTGGAAGAGCACAACCGGTTCTACCTCTACAATCCTATGTTCACGGGGGATACCAGGGTCAACCTGGTGCAGCTGTGGGATTACTGCGCCGACGGGTCTATGGAATTCCATCTGCTGTATGCTTTTGAAAGGGATGGGAAGATTGTGCAGAAAGAGGTATTTGATGAAAGGTACTATCCCATATCTAGGGAACGGATGATTCGGAAAATCAAGGAGATGGGCTACCGGGAAATCCAGGTGATGTGCCACCCTGCTTATTTTGGCCAAGTCCCGCCGGAAAAGGCGGATTGGTATTGTGTGATGGCGAGGAAATAGGAGGCGATGCTGCCGGCACATCCCCCGCATCCGAAAGGATAAGCCGCCTGCCGCCCCCAATCATAGATAGCCCAGGTTCTTTAGGAGGAAAATCCAGCCGGTTAGGGTAAAGGCGGAGAGCAGCGTGGTAGCTACTACGGCGCTGGCGGTCAGCGCACCATCGTGCCCCATGTTTTTGGCCATGATGTAGCAGCTGGGCGTGGTGGGAGCCGCCAGCATGATGAGGATAGCGATAAGCTTTTCACGGCCAAACCCCAAAGCTATGGCTGCCGGCAGGAACAGGGCAGGCTGGGCCACCAGCTTTAGGAAAGAAGCCGCCAAGGTGGGCTTTAGCCTTGCCAAGGCCTTGCGGCCTTCAAACCCTGCGCCTAAGGATACCAAGGCCAGCGGGGTGGCCATCTGCGCCACATTCTGGACAGTCTTTTGTACCAAGATAGGAAGGCCAAGGTTCAGGAAGGATGCCGCTAAGCCTAGGAAAATGGCCAGGATAATCGGATTCTTTAAAATATTGGCGCAGGCTTCCTTCATCTTCTCGCCTTTATCCATGGAGGCATGGGAGCCTTCAAAAGTCAGCACCAGCACGGAGTAGATATTATAGAGAGGGACCGCCCCTATAATCATCAAAGGCCCCATAGCAGACTGGCCGTAAATGTTCTGGATAAAAGCCAGGCCCATGACGGCGGCGCTGCTGCGGAAGGACGCCTGGACGAAGGCTCCCGTCAGGGAGCGGTCCTTTAGAAACAGTTTTGCCCCGCCCCAGATTGCCCAGAAGCAAATGGAGCTGGATATGGCGCAGAACAGCACGTATTCCAAATCAAACACGGCTCGGATATCCACGGCGGAAATGTCCCGGAACAGCATAAAGGGCAGCGTGACCTTGAAATTGAATTTGTTCGCCACGGATACGAAATTGTCATCCAGCATGCCCGCCTGCCTTAACGCCCACCCCAGCACCATGACCAGGAAAATGGGAACCGTCACGTTAACGCTAAAGATAAAATTTTCCATAATGGCGTTCTCCTAATTTATGTAGAATAAGATTACATTTCTTAGTGTCTTCGGCTTAGAACAGCCATATAGTAATATACTGGAAACGAGGCTCCTTGTCAACAGACAAAACCTTTCCGAATATTTCTATCCCCCAGTCATCTGCATTAACCAGCGCAGCAAAAAACATCTGATAGCAATGAACTTTTCATAGACTTAAAGAACACTTGACATATTTGTATTGATGTGTTAGGATACAGTTGTAGCAAAAAATTATAGGATTTTGGAATCCATACCTTTTTTGCAAAACAAATTTGACACTGCGCCAGGCTACGCCTGTCATTAAATGAGGAAGGTGGAAGACAAAATTTACTTAAAATTTTACACTTGATGAAATACACAAACAAAACACTTGATGAAAGGTACATAATGCTTATGAAAAAACGACCCTTTGCAATCTTATGCTCCGCTGTAATCTTATGCTTTTTACTGACTGGATGTGACAACCCCTCTCGAAATTCAACATCGGGCAATCCTTCCACACCTGCCGATACGGAATCGCATTCGTCTGATAACACAGAAAACACTCTTGCTGATTCTGCGGAAAATCAAACTGATATCCCGGCAGAATACTTAACTGAAAATTTGGATGATAATTATACTGTTAATGAGGATGGAACCTATAACTGCAATGGAAGGACTTTTCAGTATAAATTAGCGCTAGCCAGCGAACCTTCTGCCAAAAACGGAGAAAAGACCGTTTATATTGTGCTCACAGACAATGCTAACCTTACAGCAGAAGAAGTTTTTCGCGATGGCATAATTAGCTCAACTTCTAAAACGATAGATGAGGTAGATTTTGTCCTCCTTGGCCTGCATACGTATTAATCCATATTTATAGGAGCTCTATTGTTTTGAAAAAATATGCATCAGCAACCCTTATCTTATATGCACTTGTATCTTTTACGGTGCTTATATTTTTTGCCTCGCATAAATCTGCCTCCCCCTCTCAAGTCCTATATGACCCTCTTTATAGTGAGCAATGGCACTTACAAGACAATGCTAAAAATGTGGCAATCCCTTCTGCCCCGGCAGATGATATGGATTTTACCATGGCAGACATCACTTTCCATTCCAGCGTTTGCTTGGGAGTGAAAGATTTTTGGGAATCCTATTCAAATAACAACGGCAAGGAACTCACAATCGCCATTTTAGACTCTTCTGCTGCAGCTCCAGCCGTGTCATTACGGTCGGAAGCTGCAATGCGCAGAATGAGATTTCTGATTTTTCCAATTATAGCCCAACCTTTGTCGACATTGCAGCGCCAGGGGCGCATTGCGCAGTTTCTGCTTTCTCCTATACGTTAGGAAGCGATATTTCAGGCCATTGGCGGATGCCTGTTCTTCGCCGCAATCTGTCAATTCCCACTCCTTTTGACCATCCAGGTCTGGGAGGAAGGCGTCCGCCTGGTATGCGCAGGAAATCCTTGTGACATAGGCGGTATCGCAAAAGCCCAGCAGCTGGCGGTACACGCTTGCCCCCCCTATCACGTAAATATCTTTGCCGGCGTAGGGCGCAAGCCTGCACAGGAGTTCCCGGATGCTGTGCGCAGTGACAATCCCCTTTCTCTGGAAAGAACTCTCCCGGGTCAGCACCAGGTTCACTCTGCCTTTTAACGGCTGGCCGCCGGGAAGGCTCTCTAACGTCTTCCTTCCCATCACGACCGGGTTCCCCATGGTCTTTTCCTTGAAGAATGCCATATCCTCCGGGATATGCGCCAATAGGCGGTTCTTAAAGCCAATGCCCCAATTCGCATCTGCCGCTGCAATCAAATTCATAACATGCCCTCCGCAACTTTTTCTTCTTTTTTTTATTTTTTTCAAGACTTTTTCACAAAAATGGTGTATAATCAGGTTTGATGTGGGGCGGCTGCCCTCCGATGCGCATTGTAAGCCAGGATTGGAAGCAGACGCCTAATTTTAAGGAAAATAAGGAGATTGATTGATTATGAGCCAGGCAAAAGTAGACCGCTATAAACAGGAAAAAGCAAACCGCAAAAAGACCATGAAAAAAGAGAAACTCAAACGCACGCTTTCCACCGGGTGTGCCGCCATTGTGGCCGTTGCAGTCATCGGCTGGGTAGGCTATTCCGCTTATGGGTATTTCCACGCTTCCGATAAGGACACGGCAGTGCAGACTGAGGTGGATTTAAGCGCCATCAATGATTATATGACGGACGTTTCTCCCACCACTGACGGAGCGCAATAAAACAGCCAAATGGAATCCATCTGGCAAGCGGCAGTTCCTAAGCCAAGCCCCTGGCATTTCATCAGAAAAGCCAGGGGCTTTGTTTGCGGCAGAGATTTTTCTTGCCCTATGCGCCTATCACCTTTTCCACGAATTCCCGGGCATCCTTAAGATCCTCCTCATTGGGGTGGAACAGCCCTTCGTCAAAATTCCGCAGCATCTGCCTGCGCCAGGCTTCCTGCCTGGAATCTTCCATGGGTATCTCATAGTTTTCCCGCAGCTGCATGGGCATTTTCCCCTGGCAGAGGAAGGCGCCCAGGTATTCGCAGTCATCCGGAACCCATACCTCCACCTTCTGCTCAATCATTTTATAATACCCTTCGTCATGCCCCAGGCCGCAGGTGCCGAACAAGGCGACCTTTTTGCCTCGCAGGCCCGACAGCATCTCAATCACAGACATGTCGCAGGTGCCCCGGTCTACCCAGAAGCCCACGAAAAACATGTCCGCATCCTTCCCTTTGTATTCTTCTATATTCTGCATATCCTTTGACATCCCCGGCAGGGCACTGAAAATCTCAGTGGCTATTTTTTTCGTATTCCCGGTTTTGCTGGAATAAACCACCATATAATCCATGACATTCACCTCGCGCCGTTTTCTCCATAGAACTGTTCCAAAGCCTCCACCTGCGCCATCCAAGCTGCAGCGCTGGCGTCGCTTGGCATCCGCAAATCCCCCCTGGGGGACACCGCCACTGTCCCGACTTTTGGCCCGTCCGGCAGGCAGGAACGTTTGAACTGCTGGGAAAAGAATCGCCTGACGAAGACCTTCAGCCACTTCAGGATGGTTTCCCGGCTATAGAAGGAAACCTGCTGCCCAAGACCCGGCTGAGCCTCGCTGCCTGATAAGCTTGCGCCAAACACCTTTTCTTTTCCAAAAGCATATACAGCCAGGCGGAAAATTTTCCCTGGCCCGAAACCGGAGCGGAGCATATGGTACAGGAAGAAATCGTGGAGTTCATAGGGGCCTACGATATCCTCTGTCTTCTGGGAAATCTCGCCGCCTTCCGGGGGCAGAAGTTCTGGGCTGACGGGCGTGTCCAGGATATCCAGAAGGATTTTTTGGAGCTGCCCCTGACCGCAGGTATCTGCGTAATACTGCACCAGATGACGCACCAAGGTCTTTGGCACGGAAGCGTTGACCCCATACATAGACATATGGTCCCCATTGTAGGTGGCCCAACCCAAGGCCAGCTCCGACATGTCGCCTGTGCCGATGACCAGACCATTCTCCCGATTGGCGATATCCATCAGAATCTGGGTCCTCTCCCTGGCCTGGCTGTTCTCGTAGGTCACGTCATGTTTGCTCTCCTCTTGGGCGATATCCCGAAAATGCACCTGCACCGCCTCCTTGATATCCACCTCCATAAACTCCACCCCCAGGCAGCGGATAAGGCTCACGGCATTGCCGTAGGTGCGGCCTGTGGTGCCAAAGCCCGGCATGGTCACTGCCCGGATTCCCTTCCGGCTAAGCCCCTGCAGGTCAAAGGCCCGCACTGTCACCAAAAGCGCCAAAGTGGAATCCAGTCCGCCGGAAATGCCCACGACGGCGCAGCAACAGCCGGTATGCTCCAGACGCTTTTTCAAGCCCATGGACTGGATGGACAGGATTTCCTCGCACCGTTTGCGGCGTTCCTCCAGCCTGCCAGGCACAAAGGGATGGGGATCCACAAAGCGGGTGATGGAAATCTGCTCCTGGCGCAGGTGGAAAGCAACCTCCCGGTAGGGCGCCGGGCGCCCGGTAAAGGTAGACATCCTCCGGCGCTGGCCGTCCAGCCTCTGGATGTCGATTTCCCCATAGATGGACTGGTTCTGGAAACGCTTGGCCTCCGCCAGCAAGACGCCGTTCTCCGCAATCATGTTGTGGGCGGAATAGACCACGTCCTGCGTGGACTCTCCCTCCCCGGCGCTGGCGTAGACATAGCCGCAGAGCAGCCTTGCAGACTGGCCCTCCACCAGGCTTTTCCGATAACAATCCTT
>CAOKUK010000187.1 GCA_948472595.1 uncultured Eubacterium sp. | reverse complement strand
ACGACCCTACGGAAATCTTAAACCTTAGGGAGTACCGGAAAGGGGACCGCCCTAACCGTATCCACTGGAAGCTCTCCGTAAAGGGCGACAGCCTGCTTGTGGCGGAAATGGGTCTGCCCATGGGCTGCAATGTGGTGTTTTTCCTGGATGCGGATATCGGGCAGATGGGGCAGGAGGAACAGGCGGCGTTCTGGGAGGTGGTGAACTCCATTTCCCAGGAGATGCTGCGTCAGGAATGCGCCCACTACCTGGTATGGTTTGAGAAAAAGGAGCAGCAGCTTTGCCGCAGGGCGGTGCGAAGCCCAGAGGATTTGCTGGAATTCTGGGGGGAAATCCTGCGCTTTTCTATGGGGCGGTGCGCTTTTCCCAAGGCCTATGGGAGCCAGTTTAAGGGGGAGGCCTACGCTTCGGAGATTGCTTTGAGCCAGGAGCTGTACCTGTCCTGCAATGGGCATACGCTGGCGGAAATCCGCGCGAAGGATGTCAAGCAGCAGCTGTTGGAAGTGGAATTAGTCGTGTAAGGGGGGCGCAATGGAAAAAGAGAATCAATGGCAGGAGCTTTATCGGGAAGTCTGCCTGTTTTTTGTGCTATTGGGCATGTTCCTCTGCATGGAGAAGCTCTTGGAGCCGGCCGTGAGCCTGGGGGCTTTGTGCCTGACCGCTGCAGCCCTTGTGGTGGTCTCGGGGATTATGGGCTTGGGGAGGCTGGAGAAGCAGATTGCCTGCCTGCTGTTTTTTGCCTTTCAGTGCTTCGTGGCAGCGGGGTACCATGGATATTTGCTGGTTGGGGCGAAGGCCGTGGGCAACCAGGTGCTGGAATTGTACAATTACAATAATCGGACCGGGTACCTGCTTTGGTACTTAGAGGCGGAGGAGCCAGGGAAATCTCTGTTCTTTTTGATGCTGTGCAGTATATTGGGGTTCTTAGGGATTCTGCTGTCGCAGACCCCTTGGGGGCGGAGGCGCCGCTTGGCTTCTTTGGCCATTTGCCCGGCCTTTGCGGTGCTGGCCTCCCTCTCCTTGGGGAGAAGGCCTTCCGGGGCTGGGATAATCTTGCTGCTGGCAGGCCTGGCGGCTGGCCAGATAGAAGTTGTCAGGAAGGAAGCCCGACCCATGGCTGCGGCAGTCTACGCAAGCCTGGGGCTTGGCGCCCTGTTTGCCGTAAGCCCCTTGGCGGGGGAGGCTTTGACTGGCCTCCACGATACTTGGCTGCTGCGGCAGCTCCATTTGGAAGACGCCATGCTGGACGCTTTAGAGCAGTATGGGGGCATACGTCTGTTCGCCAATGCAGGCGCACAGACAGATTATCGGCTGGAAAATGGGGAGCCGGATATCACCGGGCGGGAGGCTTTGACGATAACGGTGAAGCAGATTCCAGAGGAGAGCATTTACTTGAAAGGGTTTGTAGGCGGGGATTATGAGAATGGAAGGTGGAAGGGCGTATCCAAGCAGGCGTTTTCTGACTGGGCGCAGCAGCAGGGCTATACTGCGGAGGAATACCAGGAAATCGTGCGGAATTACCCTTATCAATTCCTGGCAAGGGGCGTGGACAATGTAGAGCGGGGCAAGCGGAAAGCAGATATCGCATTGCGGCGCTCCACCAGGGGCTATACCTTGGCGCCGTATTTTTCTGAGATTTCTGAAGGGCAGCCCCAGGAGGCGGATGGGTCTTTGGAGCCGCAAAAGCAAAGGAAATTCCAGTGGAGAACCCATCTGGCCCTAGGGGACGCCCAGCGTCTTTTATACAACAATATGTATTATTACGCAGAAGGAGATGAAAAGGCCACAGCCATGCAGTCTTACCGGGAATATGCTTACCAGGCCTATACCCGCCTGCCCGTGGAAGGCTTGGAGAGGCTTTGGGATTTTGCCCGTGTGAATGATCGGGACATGTCAGGCATCGCCTATGCTTACCGGGCGTTTGACGGTGCAGAGGAGCAAATTTTGGTGGACGGGATGGGAAATGGCTGGATGGAAAAGAGGCTTCGGCTCGTGCAGGAGCTTCTGTGGGAGGACACCCAGTACAGCTTAGACTTGGAGGGGGTGCCCCAGGGAGCGGATTTTGTCGAATATTTCCTGCTGGACCAGAAAAAAGGGTACTGCACCCATTACGCCACGGCGGGGACCCTCCTGCTGCGTATGTATGGCGTCCCGGCGCGGTTTGTCATGGGGTATTTGGTGCTGCCTTCCGATTTCAAAGAAAACCCGGACGGCACCTATACGGCCACTTTGACCGACGCTAGGGGGCATGCCTGGACGGAGGTGTACCAGGAGAATGTCGGTTTCTGCCCCATAGAAATGACCCCGCCTTCCTATGTGGGGATGCTGGAGGAGATGGATTCAGGCCAGGATATGCGTAAAGCCCTGGCACAGCAAGAGGAAGCCGAAAAGAAAGGGGAAGCGGAAAAGAAAGAGGAGGAGGAGAAAAAAGAAGAGAAAGAGGAAGAAGAAGCGAAGAAGGAGCAGGGGCAAAAGGGGGAGATGGGCAAAAATCCCATGCCAGGGCTTTTGGGTGAGGGAAACGGGCTCTTCGTGAAGCTGGCAGGCTTTGGGAAAGCCGCAGTTCTAATGTTGGCTCTTATCGCCATTCTCGCAGCCGCATTTTTCCGCCTCAGGAGTGTCAGGATGCAAAAGCGCAGGGATGATTTTTCCAAGGCGGATAGGACGGCGGCGGTACGGGCTATAGGCGCCAGGATGGCGCAGATGCTGAAAATCCTGGGTCTGAAGCGGCAGGCAGGGATGGGCGACCAGGAATATGGCGCCATCTTAATGGAGGCCATGCCGGAACTGGGCTGGGGGCGAGCCATAGGCATCTTGCAGAAAGCGGCCTTCTCCCAGCAAGGGGTTACGGAAGAAGAATATGAAGAAATTTTAAAGCTTTATGGCAAGCTGGATAAGGAACTGCGCCGGGAGAAGGGAAAGGTGAGGGGCTGTCTTTATGATTGTTGGAAATAATCCCCTTGACAAAAACGCCCATCTTTGTATATGATTTCATAGAGGAACCCATGCATAAACATACAACAGCGTTTGCAATACAGGAGGACAGAACCATGGAAAAAATTAAAATGACGACCCCGTTGGTGGAAATGGACGGAGATGAGATGACGCGCATCCTTTGGAAAATGATTAAGGATGAGCTGATCTTGCCCTTTGTGGATTTAAAGGCAGAGTATTATGACTTAGGCTTAGAGCACCGCAATGAGACGGACGACCAGGTGACCTTTGATTCCGCTGAGGCCACAAAGAAGTACGGCGTTGCCGTAAAGTGCGCCACCATTACCCCCAATGCCGCCCGCATGACGGAATATGACCTGAAGCAGATGTGGAAGAGCCCCAACGGCACCATCCGCGCCATCTTAGACGGAACCGTATTCCGCGCCCCCATCACGGTAAAGGGCATCGAGCCCTGCGTAAAGAATTGGAAGAAGCCCATTACCATTGCCCGCCATGCCTACGGGGATGTGTATAAGGCCAGCGAGATGAAGATTGAAGGCCCGGGCAAATGCGAGCTGGTCTACACGGCAGAGGACGGCACCGAGACCAGGGAATTGATTCACGATTTTACCGGGGCGGGCATTATCCAGGGCCAGCATAACCTGAATGGGTCCATTGAGAGCTTTGCCAGGAGCTGCTTCAATTATGCGCTGGATACAAAGCAGGATCTGTGGTTTGCCACCAAGGACACCATATCGAAGAAATATGACCATACCTTTAAGGATATTTTCCAGGAAATTTACGACAAGGAGTACGATGCAGCCTTCCAGGAGGCTGGGATTGAGTATTTCTATACGTTAATAGACGATGCGGTAGCCCGCATTATGAAAGCGGAGGGCGGCTTTATCTGGGCTTGCAAGAATTATGACGGCGATGTGATGAGCGACATGGTAAGCTCGGCCTTCGGCTCTTTGGCAATGATGACCTCCGTGCTGGTATCCCCGGAAGGCTATTATGAGTATGAGGCGGCTCATGGGACGGTGCAGCGCCATTATTATAAGCACCTGAAGGGGGAAGAGACTTCCACTAACTCCGTGGCCACGATTTTTGCATGGACGGGAGCCTTAAGGAAACGTGGGGAATTGGACAGCCTTCCAGAGCTTGCAGCATTTGCAGACAAGCTGGAGCAGGCCTGCCTTTCCACGATTGAGTCTGGCAAGATGACTAAGGATTTGGCGTTGATCACTACGTTAGAGAGCCCAACCGTATTAAACAGCGAAGGGTTCATCAAGGCAATCCGAGAGGCGTTGGAAGCAAGCCTTTCATAAGTAGAGAGCGCGCAGCCGCAGGAGAGATTTGGCTGCGTGCAGATTTATACAAATAAGCCCCAAGGCGAGAGCAAGGAGTGAAAAAGATGGTTTTAGCGTGCCAGAACATCAGCAAGGCCTTTGGCACAGATGAAATTATACAAAATGCCTCCTTTCATATTGAAGAGAATGAAAAGGCGGCAATTGTGGGCATTAACGGAGCAGGGAAGACAACCCTGCTTCGGATTATTATGGGCGAGCTGGAGGCGGACCAGGGAGAGGTGGTGCTGGCGAAAGGCAAGAGCATAGGCTACCTGCCCCAGAATCCGGATATTTCCGGCAATCGGAGCATTTTTGAAGAGGTTTTCTCCGCCAGGGCGGAGGTGATTTCCATGCAGGAGCAGCTTGTGGCCATGGAAGGAGACATGAGCCATTGCCAGGGGGAGGAATTGGAGCGGCTGATGGAAAGATACAACCGTCTGAGCCATGCGTTTGAGCAGGAGGGGGGAGCCGCTTACAAAAGTGAGGTGGCGGGCGTTATCAAAGGCCTCGGTTTTGCCGAAGAAGAATTTGCGAAGCGCATGCAGGAGCTGTCCGGGGGGCAGAGGACTCGGGTCTGCCTGGGCAGGCTTTTGGTGACAAAGCCGGATATCATCTTATTAGACGAGCCCACGAACCACCTGGACATAGGCTCCATTACATGGCTGGAGACATTCCTTCTGAATTACAAGGGGGCGGTGGTGATTGTGTCCCATGACCGGTACTTTCTGGATCGGGTGGTGGGCAAGGTGGTGGAGTTAGACCGATGCCAGGTCTCTTCCTACCTGGGAAATTACAGCGCCTATGCCCAGAAGAGGGCGATGGCGAGGGAGGCGCAGCTTAGGCAGTATTATAAGCAGCAGCGGGAGATTAAGCACCAGGAAGAGGTGATTGCCAAGCTGAAATCCTTTAACCGGGAGAAATCCATCAAGCGCGCAGAGAGCCGGGAGAAAATGCTGGACAAGATTGACCGCCTGGAGAAGCCGACAGAAGCCAACACAGACATCCACCTGCATCTAGAGCCTAGGATTGCCAGCGGGAACGATGTGCTGAGGGTAGAGCATTTGGCGAAGGCCTATCCTGGGCAGAAGCTGTTTTCAGACCTTTCCTTTGAGCTGAAGCGCAGGGAGCATGTGGCTTTGATAGGGGACAATGGGACAGGCAAGACCACAATCTTAAAGATCATCAATGGGATGTTGGAGGCGGAGGGCGGCTCCATCCGGCTGGGCGCAAATGTGCATATTGGCTATTATGACCAGGAGCATCAGGTGCTTCATGGGGAGAAGACGCTGATGGAGGAAATCTCAGACGATTACCCGGACTTGACCCACACGGAGATTCGGAATGTGCTGGCAGCCTTCCTCTTTACGGGGGATGACGTCTTTAAGCGCATTTCTGATTTGAGCGGCGGCGAGCGGGGGCGGGTCTCCCTGGCGAAGCTGATGCTCTCCGAGGCCAATTT
>CAOKUK010000186.1 GCA_948472595.1 uncultured Eubacterium sp. | reverse complement strand
TGGAATGCCCGATTCCCTCCGCATTGATGATGATATGGTGCTTCTTGCCGCGCTTGCGGTTCGCAATGATATTGTTCACCAGCTTCTGCTCGTCAAAGTCATACTTCTCCGGCAGCAGGATGTCTTCTGCGCCGTTGGCGATGCCGCACCACAGGGCAATGAAGCCTGCGCCGCGCCCCATAACCTCAATAATGGAGCAGCGCTCATGGGAGGTGGAAGTGTCCCGCACCTTGTCAATGGCCTCCATAGCCGTATTCACCGCCGTGTCAAACCCAATGGTGTACTCTGTGCAGGCGATATCCAAATCGATGGTCCCCGGTATGCCTACCACATTGATGCCCTGGGCTGCCAGCTTCTGCGCTCCGCGGAAGGAGCCGTCCCCGCCGATGACGATAATGCCGTCAATGCCGTGCTTCCTGCAAATCTCTGCGCCCTTGCGCTGCCCCTCCTCCGTGGTGAACTCCGGGCACCGAGCCGTCTGCAGGATGGTCCCGCCCCGCTGGATGGTGTCCGACACATCCCGGGCCGTCATGTCCATAATCTCCCCCTGCAAAAGCCCTGCATACCCCCGCTTGATGCCCTTCACCTTCTTGCCGTTCACAATGGCCTCGCGCACAACTGCGCGGATTGCCGCATTCATCCCCGGCGCATCCCCGCCGCTTGTGAGCACGCCGATTGTTCGAATCTCTTTTTCCATGTCCGTTCCCTCCTGTTTCATCTATCATTCACTCTGTCGCCAGAAATTTTCCATTCTCTTACATTCTAATCTCTTTTGCCAAGATTTTCAATGCCCTTTTCTACAACTTTTACATTTTTTCCGCCCAAAAAATTAGTCAATCTGTTGATTAGCCCTGGGGCAATGGCAATATTCTTGCTGGGCGGCAGCCGTTTCATCAGCTTTTCCTTGGAAATATAAACCACCACGCCGTCCCTCCCATCGCTATCCGCCAACATCCCAAGGAGCTCGGCCTCTTTCTCCTCATACTCCCTCCGGCTGGCGAACTGCAGCCAAAGCTCCTTCTTCGTGTCGTCAAAGGAATACACCCGCTCGCAAATGAGCTTGCTGTTCTTCTCCTCCTCTGCGGACACGCGTCCTTGGACAAACACCTTCTCGTCCACATTCAAAAGGCGGCTGCTCTTCTCATAGCTTTTGGGGAAAACGATGATTTCCAAAGTCCCCACCAAGTCTTCCAGCGTGATGAACGCCATGGTCTGGTTCTGCCTGGTATACTTTACGGTCTTGTCCACAATCATCCCGCCCACCGTGGCGATTTCCCCTTCCAGCGCCTTGGCCTGCCCCGTCTCCTCGTCCAGCATAAAGTCCGCCGTCACCCGAGTGATGTTCTTGCGCCATTTTTCCTCATACTCCTCTAAAGGGTGGCCGCTGATATAAATCCCCAGTACCTCCTTCTCAAACCCCAGGTAAGTCTCCTTGGGGTATTCCCCCACATCCGGCAGCTTCACCTCGAAATCCGCCTTGGCCTCCTCCCCCGCAAGATCAAACAGCGTCATCTGCCCGGCCATGTTGTTCTTCCTGTCCTGAACAATGCCGTCCATAATGCCCGCATAGGCCATCATGGCCTGCTTGCGGGTGGCGCCCAAGCCGTCTAAGGCCCCGCTCTTAATCAGGCTCTCCACCATCCGCTTATTGATTTCCCGCTCCGCCATCCGCTCCAAGAAATCCTTCAGGCTGGCAAAAGGCCCCCTTTCCCTGCGTTCCTGGCAAAGCTTCTCGATAAACACATGGCTGATACTCTTAATGGCGGAAAGCCCATAGCGGATGCTCCCCCCTGACACGGAGAAATGGCTCTCCCCCTCGTTGACGCTTGGGGGCAGCACGGAAATGCCCATCTGCCTGCAGGTAAAGATATACTCGGAAATCTTCGTGACATGATCCATCACGGAACTCATCAGGGAAGCCATGTACTCCACCGGGTAATAGTATTTCAGATAGGCCGTCTGGTAAGCCACTACCGCATAGGCCGCCGCATGGGACTTGTTGAAGGCATACTTGGCAAAATCCGTCATCTCGTCAAAAATCCGGTTGGCCACGGCCTCGCTGATCCCATTGCTGATGCAGCCGGGGACCCCCTCCTCGGGGTTCCCATAGACGAAATTCTTCCGCTCCCGCTCCATGACGGAGGCCTTCTTCTTGGACATGGCGCGCCGCACCAGGTCGCTGCGCCCTAAGGTGTACCCTGCCAAATCCCGCACAATCTGCATCACCTGCTCCTGGTAGACAATGCACCCATAGGTGGGCGCCAGGATTGGCTCCAGCTGCGGGCAGTCATAAGTGACGGTATCCGGGTTGTTCTTGCCCCGGATATAAGCCGGGATAAAGTCCATGGGGCCGGGGCGGTAAAGGGAAATCCCGGCTATCACATCCTCCAGGCTCTGGGGCTTCAGCTCCTTCATAAAGCTCTTCATCCCGGCGCTCTCTAACTGGAACACGCCATCCGTCTTCCCGGTTCCCAAAGAATCCAGCACGGCCTTGTCGTCGAAGTCTATCTTGTCAATATCCAGCGGCACTTTCTGGTTGTCCTGGATTAGGCGGACGGCATTCTGCAGCACCGTCAGGTTCCGAAGACCCAGGAAATCCATTTTCAAAAGCCCCAGCTCTTCCAAGGTGGTCATGGTGAACTGGGTGGTGATAGCGCCGTCAGCCCCCCTGGAAAGCGGGACGAACTCTTCCACTGCTTTAGAGCTGATGACCACGCCTGCCGCATGCATGGAGGTGTGCCTGGGAAGCCCTTCCAAGCGCTTGGACATATCAATCAGGCGAGCCACGCTCTCGTCATTTTCATAGAGGCTCCGAAGCTCCCGGTTCACGCCCAGCGCCTTGTCGATGGTAATGCCAAGCTCCATGGGAATCTGCTTGGCGATGGAGTCCACAAAGGCATAGGGCAAATCCATCACCCGCCCCACGTCCCGGATGACGCCCCTGGCCGCCATGGTGCCGAAGGTGACAATCTGCACCACCCTGTCCTTGCCGTATTTCTGGCTCACATAGTCAATCACTTCCTGCCTGCGCTCCACGCAGAAGTCAATGTCAATATCCGGCATGGTCACCCGCTCCGGATTCAGGAACCGCTCAAAAATCAGGCTGTAGCGCAGCGGGTCGATATTGGTAATCTCCAATGTATAGGACACCACGGAGCCTGCCGCGCTGCCCCGGCCAGGACCTACCGCAATCCCATGCTCCCTGGCGAAATGGATGAAATCCCAAACAATCAGGAAATAGTCCACATACCCCATCTGGCGGATAATGTCCAATTCGTACTGAAGCTGCCCTTCAATCTCCCCATAGGGGACAGGCGCCTCCTTGCCAGGGATTGCGACCAGGCCTCCCTTGGCCGGGTACCTGCGGGACAGGCCCTCATGGCATAGCTTGTTCAGGTACCCCCAGGAATCATACCCTTGTGGCACGTCAAACTTGGGCAGCTTCGTCACGCCAAACTCAATCTCCACCTGGCATCGGTCCGCAATCTTTTGGGTATTTTCCAAAGCCTCCAGCGCATAGGGAAAAAGCTGGCGCATTTCCTCCTCTGACTTCACATAATACTGCCCACCCTCATAACGCATGCGGTTCTCGTCCGCCAACTTCTTGCCCGTCTGGATGCACAGCAGGATATCGTGGGAATCCACGTCCGTGTCGTAGGTGTAATGGACGTCGTTGGTGGCCACCAAAGGAATGCCTGTATCCTTGCTAAGCCGCAGGAGCTGCTGGTTCACATGCTTCTGCTCCGGCAGGCCATGGTCCTGCAGCTCCAGGAAATAATTGCCATGGCCAAAGACACGGTCGTACCACAGCGCCGTCTCTTTAGCCTCTTCATAAAGGCCTCGGGACAAGAGCTTTTGCACCTCGCCGGCCAGACAGGCGCTCAGGACGATAAGCCCCTCATGGTGAGCCTCTAAGAGTTCCCTGTCCACCCTGGGCCTGTAATAATAGCCCTCCGTAAAGCCCCGGGACACGATTTTCATCAAATTGCCGTAGCCCTGGTTATTCTCCGCCAGCAAAATCAAGTGGAAATACCGATCCTCGCCTTCCGCCTTCTCACGGTCGAATCGGGAGCCTGGAGCCACATAGACTTCGCAGCCCAAGATGGGGCGGATGCCCGCCTCCCTGGCAGCTCGGTAGAAATCAATGACGCCGTACATGACCCCATGGTCGGTAATGGCGGCGGCATTCATGCCCAGCTCCTTGACGCGGGCTACGTATTCGTTTATTTTATTGGAACCGTCCAGAAGGCTGTATTCCGTATGGACGTGAAGATGCGCAAATGACATGGGTTCCCTCCTTCTGCAGATATGGGTGTCTCGTTTCTGCCCCTTAGTATAGCACAAACGGCGGGATTTTCCTACCGAAAAATGCCCGCCCTTGATTTTTCCAAAGGATAGACCTATAATAGTATAAAATTGAACCTTTCACGACTAAAGCCGCAAGATTCGGCTAAAGCCACGAGCGTTCTTGAGACATTCCTATAAAATCTCCAGCCGGCATCCGTTTTATTGCCTGTAGGGATAAAAGAAAGGACAGCATATTTATGAAAATTTTAAAGAAAACAGGAAGCATCCTCTTCTGCCTGCTGCCGGTGCTTTTAGCATTCGGCATCCAAATAGTGGTGACCTTTGCCGGGGTATTTGTGAAAATTATGCTCCTGCTGGCTGAAGAGCCCCTCCTATTCGATGGACCCGGCCTTTCTGGCTTGGAACATGCCATCGGCCAAATATCCTCTGACAGCCAATTCCTGACTATGGTAACGGCGTCTTACGCCCTATTGGCGGCGATAGCCATGGGGATATGGTACAAAGCCCGTTTTGTGCCTAAGCATATGCCCCGCCGCAAACCCTCCGCCCTCATAAACCCCTGTATGTTTGGGGGATTGCTGCTTTTGATGGTGGGCATGCAGTACATATCCTCCTATATGGTAGCGCTCATCGCTGCCATCCGCCCCGGATGGTTCGAAACTTATCAGAGCATCATGGAAAGCGTCGGGTTTGACCACATCACGCCGCTCCTCGCCCTCTACACGGTGCTGATAGCGCCCATAAGCGAAGAGCTGATTTTCCGCGGCGTCACCCTGAAATACGCCTCGAAGGCAATGCCCTTTTTCCTGGCAAATATTTTCCAGGCTTTCCTGTTCGGGGTTTTCCACGGAAATATGGTGCAGGGGATTTATGCCTTTGTGGCAGGGCTGTTCTGCGGCTACGTCTGCCATAAGGGCAAAAGCCTCTACCTCTCCATCCTGTTCCATATGATGTTCAACCTCTGGGGAGCTTTTGCGCCGGAATTCCTGTCTTATGAAGGGGATGCGGCCTGGATCCACTTTGGCATCGCCGCAGCCGCAGCCGGGGCAGCCTTTGCCGGGTGCCGCCTGTACCAAAAGGGAATCAAGGGGCGGCCGTAACGCAGATTGCATAACGGACAAAGCCTGCCGGCAAAGAATCATGCCGGCAGGCTTTGTCTTATGTAATTGTTTTTCAATTATTTTTAAAATTCCTGGCTATTTTCATCGCTTTCTTCTGTTTGGATTCTTCCCTAATGGAAATTCTGCGTTAAAACGCAGCAAAAATCGGCGTAGCCAACATCAATTCTTTTAAAATTATAATTCCCCTAATTTTAAGAAAGCCTCTTGAATATTATTATATTGTTCCCATCTTACATTTTTTAAGATATTTTGCCTTTCTACATATTGCTCAACAGGCGTTCTGATTGAAAAGTATGTATCAAATTTTGCCTTCGTAACATGCCGACGGGATT
>CAOKUK010000185.1 GCA_948472595.1 uncultured Eubacterium sp. | reverse complement strand
TCCCTACACGACGCTCTTCCGATCTAAAAAATATGATAGAATTTACCTGCAAGACGGCAAATCGCATACTTAATAAGGATTTGCATGCGATAGGAGGGAGTTATGCGTTTTGGGAAAATAAATACAGATGAAAAGCAAATAAAGCGGCTGTTTTGGACGGCTTTAATCTTAGCGGACATCTTTTTCATTGCAGCCCTGTTTTCCGGCCTGTTTCGGAAACGCGATTATTCAGCCAACCAAAAAGAAAACGTCCACCTGATAGGCGTAAGCTACATGACCATGAACAACGAATTTTATAAAATTATGAGCGAGGAAATCAGCGCCCGGATTGAGGCAGAAGGAGATAAAGTCATGCTCCGCGACCCGGCCTTGGACGCAGGGCGGCAGAAAGAGCAGATTGAGGAGATGCTCCGCCAGGGCATTGACCTGCTTGTCATAACGCCGGTAGAGTGGGAGAGCCTTGCGTCCATTCTGAAGGAGGCCAAGGCGAAAGGCGTGCGTATTGTCGTCCTGGACACAAACGTCTATGAGGAAGACTTGGCGGACTGCACCATAACCTCTGACAATTATAACGCAGGAAAGCTTGTGGGCGCATATTTCCGAAAAAAAAGCCCCCGAGCAAAGCTTATCCTCATGACCCATGAGACTGCCAAATCCGGGCAGGACAGGGTGCAGGGCTTTTTGGATGCGGTTAAGGGGCAGAAAGGGATTGAGGTTGTCCAAAAAATAGAGTGCGAAGGCCAGCTGGAGATTGCCATGCCAAGGCTGCAGGAGGCGATTGACCAAGGGGTGGAATTTGACAATGTATTCTGCTTAAATGACTTAGCAGGCGTTGGCGTGGTCGCCGCCCTGGAGAAGAACCAGATGATAGAAGGCGTTGGAGTCTATGGGGTGGACGCCTCTCCAGATTCCAAAGCCTTAATCCAGGAGGGGATGATGGTGGCCTCGGCGGCGCAGTTCCCTTCTGAAATTGGCAGCAGGGCGGCGGATGTGATTTACAGGCTGCTGGCCGGGGAAGAAGTGGAAAAGAGTATTTTGGTGCCTGTGGAATTAATCACGAAAGACAATGTGGGAGATTTTGGAATTGACAAATGGCAATGAGAAAGGAGAGATTGCGATGGATGAAAGCCATTATTCCAGCTATACGCTGGTCATCATGAAGCATTTGAACTTCTTTGCCATCTTGTATATTGCTGTTATCATGGCAAGCAGCCTGTATGGGTATGTCCGGGAAAATTCCGCCTTACATTTCCTGACGAGGATTTACCAGATTCCCCTGGCAGGCTGGAAGGTGCCCATCATCGCCCTGGGGCTGTACGCCAGCTTCCTGCTGCTGCTGTGCATAAAAAATGAGAGCAGCCTGGGGCTGTTTTTTAAGGTCTGCCTGGAGCTGGCGCTCAGCTTCTGCATTGGCTATGTAATCGGATTCAGCTATACGGGAATTGTCTTGTTGATTCTGGCAGACACCATGCGCTATTTCCCAAAATCCAGGGGCAGGCTGCCCTATGCGGCCTTTATCGGCATATTTTACTTGCTGACGGATTACAACTTGCTTTCCGTGTACTATAAGATTACCCCTCTGGAAACGTATTTGGAGTATTACCAAAGCGATGTGGCTTCTGTCTTGCTGGGCCTGAAAAATGTGCTGAGCTCCCTTAACATGCTGGTGTTCTTAATCTACATCATCTTGCTGGTGCGCATGCAGTTTAGTGAGAAGGAGCGGGTGTTGGCCCTGAATGAGCAGCTGAATGACGCAAATGAAGAGCTGAGGCAGGCCAATATCCGTCTGGAGGAGTACGCCAAGGAATCGGAGAAGGCGGCAGAGGCTAGGGAGCGGAATCGTCTGGCCAGGGAAATCCACGATACGCTGGGGCATGCGCTGACAGGGATTATCACGGGGATTGAGGCTTGCACTGCCTTGATGGATGTGGCGCCAGAGGCCACAAAGGAGCAGCTGAAGGCCATCGCAGAGGTGGCCAGGCAGGGGATAAAGGATGTGCGGCGGTCCGTGAAGGCGCTGCGCCCGGATGCGCTGGAGAGATTGGATTTGGAAAAAGCCCTGGCGCATACCATCCAGGAGATGCGCAAAGCCACAAACGCAGAGATTTCGTATCAATGCACTGCGAAGCTGAATTGCTTCAATGAGGATGAGGAAAATATCATTTACCGTATCGTGCAGGAGTGCATCACCAATTCTATCCGGCATGGGAAGGCAAAGAAAATCCAGATCCAGATTGACAGGGAATACCAGATTTTGAAAATAAGCATCAAAGACAATGGGGTTGGGTGCAGCGACGTGAAAAAAGGATTTGGGCTTCACCATATGAAAGAGCGGCTGGATTTGCTGGGAGGCAGCCTTTCCTACCATGGGGAGGAGGGGTTCGCCGTGGAAGCCCAGCTGCCGATTCGATGGGGGACGGAGGAAAAAGAGCATGATTAAAATATTGATTGCAGACGACCAGGAGCTGATTCGGCAGAGCCTTCAAATTATCCTGGGGGCAGAGCCGGGGTTTGAGGTGTTGGATTCCGTGGAGAACGGCAAGGAGGTCATACGGTCTATCCGCAAAGAGAAGCCGGATGTGATTTTGATGGACATCCGCATGCCGGAAATGGACGGGGTGGTTTGCACCCAGATTATCAAAGAAAATTACCCTGCGATTAAAATCATCATATTGACCACTTTTGACGATGATGAATATGTGTTCAATGCGCTGAAGTATGGGGCCAGCGGGTACCTGCTCAAGGGCATCCAGACCAAAGAGCTGGCGGAGGCCATACGCAAGGTGCACCAGGGAACCTCCATGATTAACGAAGACATTGCATCCAAGGTGGTGGCCATGTTCTCCCGGATGGCGCAGACCAATATCGCCATCCAGATTGACGAGAGGCAGACGGCAGATTTGAAGCGGACGGAATGGCAGATTATAGCCCTTGTAGGCAGCGGCTTGTCCAATAAGGAAATCGCAGGGAAATTGAGGCTTTCCGAGGGCACAATCCGCAACAGCCTGAGCATGATTTTAAGCAAGCTGGATTTAAGGGACAGGACCCAGCTTGCAATCTGGGCAGTCCAGACAGGCGTGGTGAATAAAAGATTTGAGGATGAGAGATAGGATGAGAGAAGATAAGAAAGTCATTGCCATAAGCGCCTTGTGCGTAATCCTTTTGCTTGGCGTGGGGCTGGTCTATACGGGATCCTACCAAAGCATCCCGCCTTTCCAGGATAATACCATTACCATCGGCGTGTTCTCTGACAGCTATTGGGGGACGCCGAACGGCTATTCCTATCGGATTTTGGAAGACGCCATCCAAGTGTTTCAAGAGCGGCATCCCGGGGTGCAGGTGGAGTATGTCAGCGGGATTATGAAGGAAGACTATTCAGAGTGGCTGGCGGGGCGGCTGTTGGCTGGCAAAGCGCCGGATTTGTTTTTTGTGCTGAGCGAGGATTTTAACGATTTGGCAGAGGTCGGCGCCCTGAAGGATTTGTCCCCTTTGGTGGAGGGGGATCGGGATTTCCAAGAGGGGCAGTTTTATTCTTCTGCCTATGAGTATGGGAAATACCACGGCATCCCTTATTCCCTTCCCTACGAATGCGCGCCGAAGCTGATGTTTGTGAATAAGTCCATCCTGGCAGAAGAGGGGCTTGAAATACCGAAGGAGGACTGGGATTGGGAAGAGTTCTATGAGATTTGCCAAAAAGCCACAAAGGATACAGATGGAAATGGGGTTGTGGATCAATTTGGGGTTGTGGGATATGGCTGGCAAGAGGCTTTTGAGTCCAATGGGATAAAGCTCTTTGACCAGCGCGGCAAGGAATGCTTCCTATCGGACGATAAGGCGGAGGCCTCCTTGCAGTTTATTGAGAAGCTGCAGGGGCTGAACTGCGGCTACAGCACGACCAATCAGGATTTTGACCAAGGGAACGTGGTGTTTAAGCCCATGCTGTTTTCCGAATACAGGGCTTATAAGCCCTATCCCCTGACCGTCAAGAAATACTCCAACTTTGAGTGGGGCTGCATCCCCATGCCCTCAGGGCCTGAAGGGGACAATATATCCACATTGGAAACGCTCTGCATCGCCATGAACAAGGATACCCGGCACGTGGCTGACGCCTGGGAGCTGATGAAGACGCTGACCTGCAATCCTCAGATACAGTCAGAGATTTTTCGGTATTCGGAAGGGGTGTCCGTGCTGAAAGAGGTTACGGAGTCTGATAAGACCCTCCAGCAGCTGATAGAGGGATCTGTGGACAGCAGGAGCTTGAATCTGGAAACATTGAGCAATGCGGTGGAACATGCGGTTGTGGCCCCCAGGTTCCGGGATTACGACGACGCCATAGCGGAGGTGGATAAGGCGGTGGAGGACATTATAGAGGCGCAGCCCAACATCCGCATGGGGCAGATTATCTGGAACCGAAGGATCAATAAATTCCTGGAATGACGCCCTGTGACAAAAGTCATGGGGATTTGTGACAAATGTAATGTAAAAAAGATGACATATGTGAGATGAACATATGCCGTCTTTTTTTTATACTGTACTTGAAGTTAAAGAACAGCAAAATAAAACAAGGAGATGGAGGTGTAAAGATGAAATACGTTGTTCTAGTCAGCCATGGGACAATGGCGCCAGGGCTGCACAACGCACTTTCTATGCTGGCAGGGGGAGGAAGGGAGGATATCCTTTCTACGAGCCTCGAGAATGGTATGGGGGCGTCAGATTTTGCAGAATGTGTCCGCAAATGCATCGCTAAGATTACAGAAGAGGATGAAATCCTGCTGTTTGGCGATTTGGTGGGGGGATCGCCGCTGACCACGGCCGCAAACGTGATTGCAGAGCAAGGGCTGATGGGGAAGACGGTGATGCTGGGGGGCATGAACCTGCCGTTGGCATTGAGCGCAGTGTTGATGAAGGACACCATGGATACAAAAGAGTTGGTGGAAATGCTGATCCCGGAGGCGCGGGAAGAGTTAAAGAGGTTCGAAGTTGAGAGTAATGAGTCAGAGGATGAGATATAGGAGGAGGAAAAAATTATGGCAGTTTCTCTTATTCGCGTGGACGACCGCATGATACATGGGCAGACTTGCACCAGATGGGCATTGGAATATCCCTGCGATGGGCTGATCGCCGTCAACAATGCAGCGGCAAAGAACCCGGTTTTAAAATCCGCTTACAAGAGCGCAAGCGGCAAGAAGACTTTTGTGTGGACCTTGGATGAGTTCAAGGAGAAATGCGAGAAGGTCATTAACAGCAAGGACAATTATTTCCTGATTACGAAAAACCCCGTGGACATGGCCAAAATCTTGGTGGAGCAAGGGTTTAAGCCGGGGATTTCCACCGTCATCATCGGGCCTTGCAACGACAGGCCGGGCACCACGAAGCTGGGGAACAACCAGTCCATTACCCAGGAAGAGGCGCAGGCATTAGAGGACATTATGAAGGCCGGGTTCGAAGTGGAGTTCGCTTTGCTGAAAGAAGAGGCCATCGGCAATTGGAAGAAATTCAGAGGACAGTTTGGGTTTAACTAAGGAGGGAAGATTATGGAAATCAGTTGGTTACAAGCGGCATTGATAGGCCTGTTCGCCTGTTTGTCAAGCATGCCTGGCATGGGTGGCTCATCCATCGGCAACTATACATTGGGCAGGCCTTTGGTGGGCGGCCTGGTGTGCGGGTTGATTTTAGGAGATATGACGACAGGCATTTTGGTAGGGTGCGCCATGCAGGTGGTGTACATCGCATTGGTTACCCCAGGCGGAACCGTATCCGCA
>CAOKUK010000184.1 GCA_948472595.1 uncultured Eubacterium sp. | reverse complement strand
GATATACACTGGTACAGACACTCTTTCCCTACACGACGCTCTTCCGATCTAGCAGCCTCAGAGTATGGGAAAGGCTGCTGTATTTCCGTATTCTTGCAGAATTGCTGACTCCGGGAGGCCTATGCGTGCCTTCTCGTCCATCATGTCATATTGGCAATATACAATTGCTGTTTCAACTCTTGCTAAAAACCAGGTTGGTACAATTTTATCCTGCATTCTTGTTGCTATTCGCACCCTGGGAGACTGCGAATAGTAATATATTCTTACAAAACTGTTAGAATTGGACGGGAATTTTGTCAATAAAATGAAAGATTTGCCTGCTATTCTATACCTAAGGGCAGGGTCAAATACCTTGCGGCATTCGTCAAACGAGCCGTTGCGTAGGAGGGAAGGCCGCAACAGAATCAGCTTTTTTGCCCTGAATCATTCAATAGAAAGAGGTATAGAAATGGAAGTATTGCAGGTAACCAACATAAGCAAACAATATGGAGAAAAAGGAAACACCGTAGAGGCGTTGAAAAACGTTTCCTTCCGTGTCGAACAAGGCGAGTTTATCGCAGTGGTAGGCACTTCCGGCTCCGGGAAAAGCACAATGCTCAACCTGATAGGAGGCCTTGACACCCCCACCCAGGGCGCCATTATTATCCGCAAACGCAACATCTCTGGTCTTAAGCGCAAAGAATTAGCCGTATTTCGCCGAAGGAACATTGGCTTTGTATTCCAGAATTACAGCCTGATGCCCGTCCTCAATGTATACGACAACATCGCCCTCCCCGTCACTTTTGACAAGGGAAAATACGTAGACCACCCCTATCTAGAGGAATTGCTCAGAGAGCTGGGCCTGTGGGACAAACGCAAGCGTTTCCCCAGCGAATTATCCGGCGGACAGCAGCAGAGGGTGGCGTTGGCGCGGGCGCTGGCCAATAAGCCGGCCATCCTTCTCGCCGATGAGCCAACAGGAAACCTGGATTCGCGGACAACGGTAGAGGTAATGGGACTGCTGAAAAACAGCTGCCGCAAATACAGCCAGACCATCCTTATGGTGACCCACAATGAGAGCCTGGCGGCAAATTGTGACAGGATCCTCCATATTGAAGACGGGATGCTGCTGGCAGGAAGGGAGGGTGCATGACCATGGGGACGATGCTGCATCTTTCTTTTTCTTATCTGCGGTATTATAAGAAACAGACAGCGGCGCTGCTGGCGGGCATCCTACTATCCGCCGCCCTGCTGTCAGGGCTGGGAGGGCTTTTTGAAAGCGGGCGGCTCGCAACTTTAGCGCATGCCCGGACGGAATATGGGGACTGGCATTGCAGCATGAAAGCAGATGCGCTCTGGTTCCAGGAATTTGACAAAAATGCGGCTGCAGATGGGTACCATATTGAACAGGCAGGCCTGGAAACGGTCCGCAAGGCCATTGAGGAACCCTTTTCCATGCAGTTTGTGTATGCGGATTCCGCATACCTGGAGCTTATGGGCAGGAAGGTGCTGAAAGGCGCCTACCCGCAGAAGGAACAGGAAATCGCCATGGATTGCCAGACTTTGCAGAACCTCGGCGTTTCCGAAGAGCTTGGCACACAGATTGTCCTTGATGGGGAAACGTTTACGCTCTGCGGAATTCTGGCAGAAATGCCCCCCAAGCTGGCAGGGCTCCTGGGCGATTGCCACCAGGTATTTGTCAGCCGCGCGCTGGATTATGGGACAAATGGCAGCTTTCTCTATCTGAAGTTCAAGGAAAGCCAGGATGTGTATCCGCAGGTCAAAGCATTTGCACAGAGGTTTGGCCTTGCGGAGAAGGAAATCAGCACAAATAGGGGGATTAGCCGCTATGTGGGCGGGGATGCGCCGCTTAACGTCTGGAAAATACTAGAGACTGGGCTTACCCATCAAGAAGCAGGCTTGCCCTATATCTGGGGCATTTTAAATGAAGAAGGCGAGCTGACCAAAGCTGCGGTCTTGCTGGTGGCCGCATTGTTCGGAGCCTTTGTGATATACAGCCTGTTCCAGGTCTCGGTCATCCGCAGGATGTCCCAGTACAGCATGATGCAGACCTTGGGGATGACGGACCGTCTGCAGATGGGAACCCTCTTCTGTGAGCTGGGCGCCATTGGAGCGGTGGGATACCCCCTTGGATGCGTGTTGGGAAATTTGATTGGCTGGCTCGTCTACCAGAAGGCAGGGCGGATTTTCCTTCTGCAAAACCAGGTAAGGCACAGCGGGGCAGAAGGCGCCGTGCAGGAATTGGCGGCGGCGAACCTTCCGGACGCAGGAGCCTACCATCTGAGCTGGCATGTGATGGCAGGGGGCGCAGCCTGCCTGGCGCTTGTATTTCTGGCGCTCAGTATCCTTTTCACCCAGCGGATGAAGAAGCAGACCATCCGCCAAATGATGGCCCAAGATGTCAGAAAGCGCAAAAAACGTAGGGTTTACAGCACCCGGCATGGCAATATGGCAGATATCCTTACGAGGAAATTTATGTTTTCCAGAAAAGGTGCTTTCCTAGGAATCCTGCTGTCGTTATCGCTGGGCAGCATTATTTTTCTGGGGGCATTCTATGTGACGGAGAATGCCAGGCGGAACAATGAGCTGACATTTAAGGCAGACGATGGCCTGGGGTCGGATATCGAGGCTTATATCCAGTCCAATCAGAGGAAGGATGGGATACCGCAGGACATCGTGGCCAAGATGCAGAAGCTGCCCGGCATCCACAAGCTGCACCCTGTGCGTTACCTGCTGGGTGAAATCTTGCTGGAGGACGGCGCCTTTACCTGGCCGTCTTATTACCCAGAGCTTGCCCCGGGGGAAAACTTCCAGCCAGACCCGCAGCTGATGGAACAATACAACGGCCTTGCCGTACAGACCGGGAAGGACAGCTATGCCCTAAAGGTCAATATTTACGGCTATGACGATGCCATGTTGGAGAGCCTGGGCGATTACCTACTGGAAGGGGAAATCAACCCGCGCCAGATGCAGAAAGAAAACAGCGTCATTGTCAAGACGCTGATGGATGGCCAAGGGAATTACGATGGCGTACGCATCAGCCCCCAGGATGTGGTAAAGCTGACAACGGTAAAAAGCCCTGATGCGCCGCAGGAAGCCCTGCGTTTCCAAGGAGAGGGCAGCTGGTACCAACAGCATTCCCTGCCGGTTGCGGCGCTGGTAAGCAGGCCGCTCGCCAAGGTAGGAACCTATATTGGGGATGACGGCCAAAGTGTGATTGACATTATCATGACCAATGAGCAGATGGAGCGCAACTTTGGTGTCAGCGCTTATCAGACTATCAGCATAACCCTTGCGTCCGGGACGGAGGCCGGAGCCGTCTCCTCCGAACTGGCCCAGATTACGATAGGCGTCAGCCGCTGTGTGGTTAAGGATTACAGCCAGCAGATTCGCCAGCAGAACCTTTATCTGGGTCAGCAGATGTTCTTTTACTACGGAATCGCCGCTGCGCTCCTGGGAATCAGCCTGCTTCATATCATGAACAGTATGCAGTATCTGGTTGCGGCCAGGAAGCGCGAATTTGGCATCCTGCGGGCAATGGGAATCACCAACGCAGGCTTCCGCCGGATGATGGCCAGAGAAGGCTTCCTCTATGGCCTCTGCTCTGGGGGTGCCGTTGCCATCCTGTATTTCTTCATCCAGAAGCTCCTGTACTATTTCATGCTCCACATATATCTCTACCTGCACCCCAACGCCTTTATCTCATGGCAGCCCCTGGCAGGCATCATCTTGCTAAACATCGCAGTCTGCACCGGCGTCACCCTGCTGTCCGGGGAGACCGTATTACGGGAACAGATTGTGGAGGAATTAAAAGAATAAATGGATGGAAACCCTTGACTTTATCCTGCTAACTTGTTAGTATAGTGGCGTGGCGATGAAAATGTCGAGAAAAAGGAGAAAAGATATGAAAAAAATTCTTGCACTTATGATGGCTCTGGCGATGGCAGTTGCATTGGCAGCATGTGGCAGCGGCGAACGCGAGGCTTCCGGAGGGGCTGCCGCTGCTTCCGATGCATCTGCCGACGGAACATCTTCTGGCGAAGCATCCAATGAAGTATCTGACGGCAGTTCTTCTGGTGAAGTATCTGAGGGCGATGCCTCTAACGGGACGTCCGAGGATGCCTCATCTGCGGACAGCGACCTGGAATATGTAAAATCAAAGGGAACCTTAGTGGTTGGCATTACGGATTTTGAGCCGATGGATTACAAGAATGAGAGTGGCGAGTGGATTGGCTTTGACGCAGATATGGCTAAGGCTTTCGCCAAGAGCATCGGCGTAGAGGCTGAGTTTGTGGAGATTGACTGGGACAATAAAATCCTTGAACTGGACGGGAAGACCATTGACTGCGTATGGAATGGAATGACCCTGACCGATGAGGTGAAGAGCTCCATGTCCTGTTCCAACGCATACTGCAACAATGCGCAGATTGTAATTGTCCCTGCAGACAAGGCAGACCAGTACCAAGATACGGACAGCCTGTCTGGCCTGACTTTTGCCGTAGAGGCAGGGAGCGCCGGGGAAGAGCAAGTAAGCGCATTGGGTCTGGAGTATACCTCGGTGAAGGCTCAGGCAGACGCCCTGATGGAAGTGGCGGCAGGGACTTCCGATGCAGCCGTGATTGATTCCCTGATGGCGGCCGCTATGGTAGGAGAGGGTACAAGCTATGACAGCCTGGCCTATACGATTGGCCTTAACAGCGAAGAGTATGGCGTAGGCTTCCGTAAAGGCTCTGACTTAACGCAGGCCTTAAATGATTTTTTTGCCGCAAGCTATGCAGACGGCAGCATGCAGCAAACAGCAGAAACTTATAAAGTACAGGCAGCCTTAATTGAGCAGTAAGGCATAGACACTCTGGCACATGAGCCTGCCAGAGTGACAGCTGTTCAGAAACAGGAGGATATATGGAACAGATCTTAGACCAGCTCCCCATAGTCTTGAAGTCCTTGAATATTGGCTTCCTGCAGACCCTAAAGCTTTTCATGGTAACGCTCATCGGAGCCTTTCCCTTAGGCCTGGTCATTGCCTTTGGCTCCATGTCGCGTTTTAAGCCCTTAAGCATTGTCACAAAACTGATTGTCTGGATTGTCCGCGGCACCCCCTTAATGATCCAGCTTTTGATTATCTATTATTTTCCAGGCCTTGTGCTCCACAACCCCATCTGGGGTGGGGGCGAGACAGGGCGCTTTCTGGCTGCATCCGTGTCGTTTATCCTCAATTATGCTTGCTATTTCTCGGAAATCTACCGCGGCGGCATTCAGGGCGTGCCTGTGGGGCAGAGGGAGGCAGGCCTCGTATTGGGCATGACCAAGACGCAGATTTTCTTCCGCATCACCCTGCTGCAGATGATTAAGCGCATTGTGCCGCCGATGTCCAATGAGATTATCACCCTTGTAAAGGACACCTCCTTGGCGCGCATTATTGCCTTGCAGGAAATTATCTGGGCCGGCCAGGCCTTTATGAAGGGTTCCCAGGGAATATCCGGCGCAATTTGGCCGCTGTTTTTTACGGCAGTCTATTATTTGATTTTCAATGGCATCCTGACCGTCCTTTTGGGGCAGCTGGAGAAAAAGCTGGATTATTTTAAATAAAGGAGGGGAATTGCATGCCAATCTTAGAAGTGGAACATATTCGGAAATATTTTGGCCATACAGAGGTATTGAAAGACATTAGTTTTTCCTTAGAGAAAGGGCAGGTGATGTCCATCATCGGCTCCTCCGGGAGCGGCAAGACCACGCTCCTGCGCTGCCTGAATTTCCTCGAACGCCCGGATC
>CAOKUK010000183.1 GCA_948472595.1 uncultured Eubacterium sp. | reverse complement strand
TATCCATGCATTCATTATAAGCCAAAATCATTTTACCATCATTCCCTGCCCCTCTGCCAGATGTGCCATTCAAATTGCATAACTTTCGACATATTTTGTCACGTTTCGCAGGAAATTCTGCCTTCCATGGCTTTTTTCCTGTATTGTGCCGCAATTCCCCTCAAGTAATCTGCCGTTTCCTGGGCGCTGTAAGCATGGCCGCTGCTCTCTAAGTTCTGGAAGAAATCCCGGAAATACCTCTGAATCCCTTTATCCTTGATGGTAAAGCGCTCCTTCTCCCCTTCTGCAAAATGCATGTCAATGTTTAGGCATTCCTTCTTCCCTTCCATCAGCTCCAAATACAGCCCCTTCATATTGGGAATCTGCCTGCCCCTAACCATATGGTAAGTCAATTCCCCCCGATCTGAGATGGCAGCCGCCCTCTCAATCACTTGGCAGCGCATTTCCAGGCTAGGCCTTTTGTAGATTTCGTAAGGGAAGCTCTCAATGCGCCCCGTGTCCATAAACTCCATCAGCCCTTCCCGGCAAAAAAAAGCCTTTCCATGGCTGGACATTCCGACACAATTGCGGTAAATCTCCTGAATCAGCGCCTCCCTGCCGGGAACCTCCTGGTAGACCTGCCCTTCTAACAGCTCTATCGTCAGGCAAGGGCCGATGCAAGGCATATACTCCAAACTGCTGATGCTGACCTCCCCGCGGCCAAAGTCCTGGAAAAGATCTGGCAAATCACATTTTTTGCCGCCTAAGCTCTGGCCGGACTCCTTCATCCTCTGGAAGGTGCAATGGAAAAAATCCAGCCATTCCGGCTCCGTAACCAGCATGCCTTTGGACAGCAGCCCGTCAAATTGGATAATGAAGCCGTCGGAGAGAATCCAATTGTCCGAAAAGCCCTGCTCCCCATCGGCGTCCTCCTGCCAGAACACCTCCACTGGGTGCTTCTGCACCACAAGCTCCGCTATCCCCTTTAAGACTTCCAGGTTGTGGAGGCTTGCGCCCTGCCTCTCTCTTGCCAGGTAGACAATCTCCTCCACGCTGCAGTCCTCCGTGCACCCAAAGAAAATCTTCAGCAGCATCAAGATTTCCGGATAGGCGGAATGCATTTTCAGGCACAGGCGCTTCTCCTTTTGCGCCGTCAGGCTGCCCAACGCCTTTTGCGTCCACTGGATAATCTCTAACTTGTTCCTCATCTGCACGAAATTGGGCAAAGGGGCTCTCTCCTGGGTGCGGGCTTTTTGAAGGCTGTGGTACTCTGCGCCCCTTTGCTGGAAGACATGCAGGATTTCCAGAATCTTATTGTGGCAGGCATAGGACTCCTCTCCCATCTTCGTGAACTGGTAAGCATTCCGCAGGCTCTGCTCCTCCTCGGATGAGAGCTGAAGCCGGCTGGATAAGGCCTCTAACTGCTGCCAGCTCTCTGGGCATTCCTTCCCCGCAGACCAGCGGAACAAGAGCGCCTTGTCAAGGCCGCTGATCCTGGAAATCTGAGGGTTCGTCAGCCCCCGGGACTCTTTTATCTTTGAAAAATACTCTGAAAATTTAGACATTTTCGGACTCCTTTTGTATCTGAAAAAATCAATGACAGTACGAAAGCCGCTGCAGTTGGCAATGCAGCGGCTCCCTGTATCGGCTGGCTTCCTCCTTCCTATTCCTCCCATTTGTCGCACATGGAATTGATTTGGTCTGCCAGCCTGCCAAGCTCCTTATTAGGCCGGCCTTCGGATTTGCGTATGAGAGCCAGCAAGCGCTCGGCGGCAGCCAGGAGCCTGGTGAATACGGTGGATACGCGGCCTTCCTTCGCCTTCTGCACTTTGCGCTCCCGGCTTCCCTGGGCAATGCAGACGTTGGTGGCCAAATTGTAGATATCCCCGCTATAGGGGGCTGTGGCTGGAAGGCCAAGCTCCTTGGTGATAAGCGCCGCAAAGGCATCGCAGACCTGATCCTCCCCATGGACCACGAAGACGCGCTTGGGCGTGTCGCCCACGGCGCGCACCCACTCCAACAGGTGCTGCTGGTCTGCATGGCCGCTGATGCCTGCCAGGTTCTTAATCTGCGCATGGACCTCGATAGACTCGCCAAAGAGCTTCACTTCCCTGGCGCCGCCCAAAAGGAGGTTCCCTAAAGTTCCGGGCACCTGGTAGCCCACGAAGAGGATGGTGGAATCCGAACGCCACAAGTTATGCTTCAGATGGTGCCGGATACGCCCAGCCTCGCACATGCCGGATGCGGAGATAATGACCTTGGGCTCTTCAATAAAGTTAATCATCTTTGACTCATCGCTGGTAACGGCTACCTTAAGGCCCGGGAAGCGGATAGGGTTCTTGCCCTTGCGCACCAAGTCCAGCGCCTCTTGGTCAAAGCATTCCCGCACATTCTTGTGGAATACGTTGGTAGCCTCCACAGCCAGCGGGCTGTCTATGTAGACTTCAAAATCCGGGCACTCCGGCAGAAGGCCTTCTGTCTTAATCTTGCGGAAGAAATAGAGCATTTCCTGGGTCCTGCCTACGGAAAAGGCCGGAATCACCAGGTTCCCTCCCCTGGCAAAGGTCTCCCTGCAGACGCTGGCAAGCTCAACGGCGTAATCCGGCGGGTTCTTGTGGAGCCGGTCGCCATAGGTGGATTCCACAATCACATAATCTGCGCCCCTCACGTATTGGGGATCCCGGATCAAAGGCTTGTTGCCATGGCCAATGTCCCCGGAAAACAGGAGCTTCACCTTCTCCTCCTTCTCTGTCCCCCAGATTTCAATGCTGGAAGACCCCAGCAAATGGCCTGCGTCCGTAAAACGGATGGAGACCTCTGGGCAGAGCGTGATGATTTCCCCATACTCACAGGGGATAAAGTGTTCCAACACGCCAATGGCGTCATCCATGTTGTACATGGGCTCCACCAGGGGCTTGCCTGCGCGCTGCGCCTTGCGGTTCTTCCATTCCGCTTCAAACATCTGGATGTGGGCAGAATCCTTCAGCATAATGTTGCACAGCTCCATGGTGGCCCGGGTGGCGTAAATCTTCCCTCGGAAGCCATGGCTGTAAATCAGCGGCAATAAGCCTGAATGGTCAATGTGGGCATGGGTGACCAGCACATAGTCAATCTCCGCCGGATTCACAGGTATTTCCTGGTTCTCATACAAATCCGCACCCTGCTCCATGCCGCAGTCCACCAAGAGATGCACATCCCCCAGCTTCACATAATGGCAGCTTCCAGTCACCTCATGGGCCGCCCCCAAAAATTCTAGTTTCACGCAATCATCTCCTTCGTATTCTATAGTCATATGAAATCATCCCCGCCCCTGCGGTTCTGATAGGCGCCCGCTGTCCGTTTGGCTGTATTGTCTGAAACTTTAAAATACTCGTCACTTTTTGTCATATAATATAGTACCATCATACCATGTTTACTCGAACTTTACAATTTCTTTTTTCAGCCGTTTCATAATCTTTTTCTCCAGGCGGGAAATATAGGACTGGGAGATTCCCAAAAGGTCCGCCACTTCCTTCTGGGTCAGCTCCTTCCCATGGGCATTCAGGCCAAAGCGCAGCTCCACAATCGTGCGCTCCCGCTCGGAAAGCTTCTCCACCGCATTCCGCAGCAGGCTCTTCTCCACCTCCGTCTCAATGTCCCGGTATATAATATCCTCATCCGTGCCCAATATGTCGGACAAAAGCAGCTCGTTCCCGTCCCAGTCCACATTCAGCGGCTCGTCAATGGACACCTCCATCCTGGTCTTATTGTTCCGGCGCAGGTACATCAGGATTTCATTTTCAATGCACCGGGAGGCATACGTGGCCAGCTTGATATTCTTTGTGGGGTTAAAGGTATTGATGGCCTTAATCAGGCCAATGGTCCCAATGGAAATCAAGTCCTCCACGCCAATCCCGGTATTGTCGAATTTTTTGGCTATGTACACCACCAAGCGCAGGTTGTGCTCAATCAGCACATTCCTGGCATGCTCCGCCTCCTTGCCTTCCAGCATCTGGATGTATTTATTCTCTTCCCTTGCCTCTAAAGGCGGCGGCAGGATTTCAGCCCCGCCGATGTAGTGGATATCCCCCTTCTTCGCAAGCAGCATATTCCAGAAATTGGAAATCATCCTCAATTGGAAATGCTTGGGTATTGCAACCTTTACGAACATGTTCATCCTCCTTCAAATCTCCATACTTTTTCCATTCAATATCACGTCGCATCTGTCGTCCTGAAATAATTTCTCATCTGCAATCCCAAAGACTGGCTTATCCAGGTAAACCGGATGCCCGTCTCGCAAAATGTACATCCCCTCCAAGGTGACGGCCTCTATCATCCCGCTCTCCTCCCCCAGGGAATGGAATGGGATGAGCCGTAAGGGGAGCCCCTCCTTTTGGATTTGCCCCCAGAGAAGGCTTTTCCTTGCGATATGCACCGGGCGGTTCAGCAGTGGGTCCACCAGCAGGTTCCCGGTGTCATAGAATCCCTTAGCAGGAACCTTCCCTTCCCGGGTGACCAGCAAAAGGCCGCACAGTGTGCCCCTCTGGCGCCGAATATGTAAGAAAAGCTTTTCCGCCGCCTCCACAGCCGCCGCAGCGCCTGCCAGGCACAGAAGCCCAGACAGCCCCCCCGCCCCTTTCGGCGCCGCCCACCCTAAGAAGCCTCCCAGCAAAAACATGGCCAAATAGGCTGCCGCCAGCTGGCAGAGGAATGTTTTGGCCCGCATTTTCACTTTTTTGGAAGCATCGGGGCTTTTGGCGGCGCTAGGGCTTATCCCGGGCTTATGGAAGCACAGCCACACCATACAGGGGTTTAGGAATAGATGCACTGTCAGCTGATACCGCAGATAGTCATGCATCTGGAAAAATAACAACATGGATCCGCCCGTGCCCACAAGGCTCCCCAACAAAATCCTGCGCAAAGGCACAGGCTGCCGCAGGAGCCTGGCAGCAGACCAAAGGGCGATGGCATCCATGGAAAAATTTGTCAGGAACCAAACATCCACATAGAGTTCATATTCTGCCTGCAACCGTTTCCGGCACCTCCTTCCCCCTGTTCCCGCAGCCTGGCCGCTTACCCTGACGCCCGCCATGCCATCGGCCATCCATCCCTTTTATTGGACGCCATTCCAGTATAGCGGAAATAGGAGGATTTTTTTGTCAAACCGTTGTCCGGTTCCCCCAAAATTTGTTTACAGGATATGACACAAAAAACACCGACAGGAATGGGTTCCCATCGGTGTTTTGCTGATTCCTTATCCTTATTCTGTTGGAAGCTTCCTAGCGCAGGTCACCGCCAATGCCCCCGGGCCTATGTGGCAAGCCACGCTTAATGACAGCGGGTCCAAAAAGCCTATCTCATGGCCTGGGAAGGCCTCCTGCACCTGCGCCTTAAATTCCAATGCCGCCTCATGGTCCTTGGTGTAAGCCATGGCGATGTGCATCCCCTCTCCCAAAGGGTCGCCGAAGCGCTTGGCAAAATCATTCTTAATAGCCTCTATCATAATGTTCTTGGCCTGCTTCACTGTCCTGGCCTTGGCAAAGGCGTCCAGCTTCTCGCCTTGTATCTGGAGCACAGGCTTAAGCTTCAGCAGCGTGCCGAGAGCCGCAGCAGCCGGGGTAATCCTGCCGCCCTTCTTCAGGTAATAGAGGGTGTCCACCATGATATAGATGCTGGATTCAAACTTTGTCTCCTCCAGGAATTCCTTAATCTCTGCCGCGCTTTTCCCGCGCCTTGCCATCTCTGCCGCATCCAAGGCCGACTGCTTCTGGGTGACGGAAATGCGCTGGTTATTCACCACCTGCACCTTCCCCTCGTAATCCTGCGCCAGCATCATGGCCGTCTCGCAGGAGCTG
>CAOKUK010000182.1 GCA_948472595.1 uncultured Eubacterium sp. | reverse complement strand
CGAAACGTGCATCTTTAAATCCGGCATTGATTGTGGAACTAAAGTGGGATAAAACTGCCGAAGGAGCAATCAGCCAGATTAAAAATAAAAAATATACATCTGCGCTGAAAGAGTACAAAGGAAATATTTTGCTTGTGGGAATCAATTATGAGAAGAAAAGCAGAAAACATCAATGTAGAATAGAAAAATTTGAAATGAAATTTTAATAATCTAATATATAATATATACTTATACCAAACATAATAAACATTGATTTTACTTATGCCCCATTTTCCATTATACTTAACTGTGTCTGGGAGGAAGCGGCTTCCAGGCAGGGCTCCCCGTTTCCTTGTTCCAGAAGGGCGGGAGCGGCATCCAATCAGCAAACGGCGCCTTCTTTTGGCAAGGCGCATCAAAGGAGGAATTTGAAAATGGTAAATGCAATTGTTGGCGCCAACTGGGGCGATGAGGGAAAAGGGAAGATTACCGACATGATGGCCAAAGAGGCGGACATTATCGTGCGTTTCCAGGGCGGTGCGAACGCAGGCCATACCATCGTGAACGATTATGGCAAATTTGCCCTGCACACCCTGCCGAGCGGCGTGTTCTACGGCCATACCACAAGCGTCATCGGCAATGGCGTGGCGCTGAACATCCCCGTCCTGTTCCGGGAAATCCAGTCTATTGTGGACAGGGGCGTGCCAAAGCCGAAGATTTTGGTGTCTGACCGCGCGCAGATGGTAATGTCCTACCACATCCTGTTTGACCAATACGAGGAGGAGCGCCTAGGAGGGAAGTCCTTCGGCTCCACCAAATCAGGCATTGCCCCATTTTATTCTGATAAATATGCGAAAATCGGCTTCCAGGTCAGCGAGCTCTTTGACGAGGAAGCCTTGAAGGAGAAGACAGAGCGTATCTGCGAGACGAAGAACGTGCTGCTGGAGCACTTATACCACAAGCCCCTGCTGAAGCCGGAGGACTTAATGGCGGAGCTGATGGAATACAAGGAGATGGTGGCGCCCTATGTATGCGATGTGTCCGCCTACCTGTGGGACGCTGTGAAGGCAGGCAAGGACATCCTGCTGGAAGGCCAGCTGGGAAGCTTGAAAGACCCAGATCATGGAATCTACCCTATGGTGACGTCCTCCTCCACCTTGGCGGCTTACGGCGCCATTGGCGCAGGCATCCCGCCCTATGAGATTCAGAAAATCATAACAGTCTGCAAGGCCTATTCGTCCGCTGTGGGCGCAGGCGCTTTTGTCAGCGAGATTTTTGGGGAAGAGGCAGATGAGCTGCGGCGCCGGGGCGGCGATGGGGGCGAGTACGGCGCCACCACGGGAAGGCCCAGGCGCATGGGCTGGTTTGACCTGGTGGCCAGCAAGTATGGCTGCCGGATTCAGGGCACCACGGACGTGGCCTTTACGGTGCTGGACGTGTTGGGCTACCTGGACGAGATTCCCGTCTGCACGGGCTACCGCATTGATGGGGAAGTGACCACGGAATTCCCCACCACAGCCAAGCTGGAGAAGGCAGAGCCTGTCTTGGAAGTCCTCCCGGGGTGGAAATGCGACATCCGGGGAATCCGCCGCTATGAGGATTTGCCCGAGAACTGCAGGAATTACGTGGAGTTTATCGAAGAGAGGCTCGGCTTCCCCATTACGATGGTGTCCAACGGGCCGGGCAGGGACGATATAATTTACCGCAATGGGAAATAGGGAGAGGCTATGATAAAACATGTGGTATTTGATGTAGGGAAGGTATTGGTAGATTTTGACTGGCAAGGTTTTTTTGGCATGCTGGGCTTCTCGCCAGAGGTGCATGAGAAGGTGGCGAATGCCACGGTCCGTTCGAAGCTATGGAATGAGTTTGACCGCAGCAAAATGGCGGATGAGGAGATTCTGGAGGGCTTTTTGGAGCAGGCGCCGGGCTGTCGGGAAGAAGTGATGCGTTTTTGGGATAACATCGGCAGCAGCATCCATCGGTATGATTATGCCTTTGCTTGGATTCAGAGCCTGCAGGAAAAGGGCTATGGGGTATACCTGCTCTCAAATTACCCCAGGCGGCTTTATTCCCAGAGCATTGAGGAGCTGGCGTTTGTGGAAATCGTGGATGGGGCGGTCTTCTCCTTTGAGGTGCAGTCCACGAAGCCGGAAATGGAGATTTATGAGGCTTTGCTGGAAAAGTATGCGCTGAACCCTACGGAATGCGTGTTTATAGACGATAACCGCGCCAATATTGTGGCGGCAAACCAGCTGGGGATGGCCACTATCCATTTCCATACCAAGTCTCAGGCAGAAGAGGAGCTGAAGAGCCTGGGAGTGGGCTAAGCGAAGGGAAGCATTGAGCGCAGCGAGGCACAGGGTGGGCTAAGATAAGGGAAGCGCCGTCTATCCGGCAAAAGGAAAAGGAATATGCAGGCATGCGTCAGCATGCCTGTATTTTTATAGTAAACGACAAAAATAATTGTCGTTTACTATAAACCCTCCGGGGGATGCGCACGCAAATGCAGAGGAATTATGCCGCAAAAGCGACACATTTGCAGAGATGCTGTCAATGCTTTTCGGATGTTCCGCCATACCCTCCGAGCAGCTGCCTCCTGCTGTAGTCCAGCACCTCTTCCAATGCCTTCTTATTGGAGGTGTAATAGACCCTCTTGTCTATCCGCTTCACTTCCACCAGATTGGCGTTTAACAGTGCGCCCATGTGGTGGGAGATGGTGGCTGTGGTCAAGCCTAAGCGCTTGGCCAGCTCGCTCCCATAGGCTTCCTTGTCCCGGATATAGGACAGGATTTCAAATTTACTCTTGTCTCCCAGCAATTTCAGCGCCTGGGACACATAATTCCCGTACTCTATGCCTGTCTGTTCCTGGCTTGTCTTCAAGGGGAAATCCTCCCCAAAGAGGATTCCAATCCGGAAGATGTCAGGATGCTTGTAGCGCCCGTCGTCGTCCAGCTCTGTAAAAAGGGAGCCGGCATTTGGATACAGGAAATCCGGGCAGATAAAGAAGCCCAAGGGATTTTCCCCAATGTCTATATGCAGCCGGTCTTTTAGAAAGGAGGAGGGGCTGGCATCCTGGAACTCCCCCGTCCAGAAGCGGCAGAAATCCCTTGCCAGAGCGTCCAGGCCTTTTGAAAAATCCCTTAGCAGCGAAGCCGCCCGTTCCATCAAGGCCATCACCTTTTCCTGATGTTCTGCCCGGTCAAAGAAAATTTTCTGCAGCTTCCATTTGTCGCTGTCGGAAAGGTCCAATCCCATCAGGTGGGAGATGACGGTAAAGGGCTCGCCTGCGTCCTGTGCCTCTGGCTCGTCTATCTGGATGGGGGAGAGGATGCCTTGAAGGTGATGGATGAATTTTTTGCAGTATTCTGTTTCGGAAAGCCCCGTTAGGAAACGAGCGATTTCGGAAAGATCCGTGGCCTTGGGGTATCCCGCCCCTTCCCACAGGAGGGCGGCTTTGCCGGCGCAGCCAACTTTCCGCCCTTCATAAGGCGCAAAATAATACCGGATTTCTTCCATGTCCTTCCCAAAGGCTTTTTCCGCGCTTTCTTCTATCTGCCCTAACAGCTCAAATTTCCGAATCCCTTCCCGGAAAGGGTAAGCGTACTTCTTGTTCAGGCTCTCTTGCAAATCGGCAAATTTTTCCCCTATGGCTAAATGCTGCAGCAGCCCCATGCTTTCTGCAATGTAGTCTACCTCCTGGCGAATGGTCTTTGGCATGTGTGTTTGCTCCTTTCGCTATTCGAATCTCGCTTTATTCCAGCCGAACCCGGAACAATGCGATTGCCAAATAGATTATAACACAAAATACCGCCGCATAGCGAAGAATTTCAGAAACGGAGCAGAATGCGGTAAGGGCGCTTGTGAGGAATGCCCCTATGGGGGTTGCCGCGCTTGCGCCTGCATTGAAAATGGCGCTGACCCGGGACAGATACTCCTGTTGGACGGTCTTCATAAACTGGACGTGCAGCACGGAGGACAGGATGCTGAGGGAGAAGGCAATCAGGAAGGCATGCGCAATGGTCGCCCCGTAAATGGCAGCTGCCGAAAGGCCCCATTCCCCAGGCAGGACAATGCCGTACATGCCCGCCCCCATCAGCAGGCCAAACCCCACGACCAGAATGCGGGCGGAAAAGCGGGAGCTGAAGAAGGGGTAAACAAAGGCACCCGCCCCCATCCCAACGGTAAAGGCGATGGAGAATATGCTTAGGAGCTCGCTTCCCTGGCCTAAGACATCCTGGATTAATGGCATCTGCAGGGAATTTAAAGGCATGAAGGCCGCGTTGATAAAGGCGGCCAGCAGGCAGAAATTCCGGATGGCAGGCTGCCCCTTCAGATAGGAAAAGCCGCTTTTCAGCGTCTGGAAATAGGCCTTGGCCTGCAAAGATTCCTTGGGCAGGCTGCGTTCCTTTAGCCGCAGGGCGCTTAAAATCCATGCGGAGGCGAAAAAGGAGATGCCGTCTAAGGCAATGGCAGTCCCAATCCCAAAGATGCCGATAATGAATCCGGCTGCGCCCAATCCAATGAGCTCCACGGCAGAGCTTAAGGTGGAGTTGAGCGCCGTGCCGTATTCATAGTACTTTTTCTCCAATACCTGGGGCGTCACCGCCATGGCTGCGGGGAGGCGGAAGGCTTCCACTGTGGAGTTGATGAGGGTGAAGCCAAGGAGTATCCAGGGCGTCAGCCCGCCGGCCACATACAGCAGGGCAAGGCCTGCGGTTACCACGCCCCGGATGATGTCCGCCGCGACCATGAGCCTCTTCTTCTTCATCCCTTCCACCAGCGCCCCGGCGAAGGGCTGTATCAGCACAGAGGGGAGCTGGTTGACGGCAGCCACGATGGCGGACCAGGCCGCGCTTCCGGTGATGGCGTAGACCAGCCAAGTAAAGGCAATGACGTCAATGGAATCGCCGAAGCGGTTGATGAGGCTTGCCAGAATGATTTTTAAATATTCCCGCTGCCTGAAAATGTCTTTGTAGCCGATTTTTTCTGTTTCTTGAAGTTTTTCTTTCATCGTCTTCCTCCAAATATAATATAAGACAATCATCTAATATAATAATGAATTATAATTCATTATTATATAAAAGTCAACCCTTATATAAGATAATTATCTAATATAAGGGCTGCAAGTGTTAGATTTTGATATTTATATTATAGAGGAAATATAGCGGAAAATAATTTAGATTAGGCTTGCCGCCCCAATCATCCCGGCTGAATTTCCAAGCGCCGCCATCTCAATCTCCGGAATCCAGCCTTTGCTTCCGCCGAAGCATCCTTCTTCCATGATTTTGCAAAGGGGCGCAAGGAGCCTCTCGCCCTGCGCGGAAATCCCTCCGCCGAGGATAACCAGCTGCGGGCGGAAGATGTTCACGATATTGACGATACCCACGCCAAGCCTGCGGATATAGGAGGATTCAATGTCCCTTAGCGTCATGTCCCCTTTTGCCGCCCCGCCAAAAATTTCCTCCGTGCTCAAGTCTTTTCCCGTTGCGCGAAGGGCGTCCCTGCAAAGTGCCGTTGCGGACGCATAGGCTTCAAGGCATCCTTTCCTCCCGCATGTGCATGGCCTTCCGTTTTCAATGATGACCATATGCCCCAGTTCGCTGCCGCCGAGCCCCCGTCCTTCATAGATATTGCCGTCTAGGATAATCCCCCCGCCGACGCCGGCGTCCAGCGTCAGCATGACGACGTCCTGGCATTCCCTTCCAGCGCCAGCGACTGCCTCGCCCAGGGCGGCGCAGTCTGCATTGTTGGCAATCCGGATTGGTACCGGGAGGTATTTTCCCATCTCTTTTGTGATTTCCACATTTTCCCATTTGATGTTATTGGAATAGCGGAC
>CAOKUK010000181.1 GCA_948472595.1 uncultured Eubacterium sp. | reverse complement strand
GCGTAGGGTGTATCGTAGAGAATACGGGACATCCTTTGTCTGTTTATGTAGGGGACGAATTGCTGGGGCATACCTTAGACGGCATGGGGAGGCCCACCGACGTGGATTCCTTGGCGCTGCCCCAAGAGTACCCAGTGGATGCGCCGCCGCCGGATCCCATGGAGCGGATTATCATCAATGAAGTGCTTCCCTTAGGGGTGAAGGCAGTGGATGGCCTGATTACCGTTGGAAAGGGGCAGAGGATTGGCATCTTCGCAGGCTCCGGCGTAGGGAAAAGCACCCTGCTTGGAATGTTTGCCAGGAACACCAAGGCAGACATCAATGTAATTGCCTTGATTGGCGAGCGCGGCAGGGAAGTCCGGGAGTTTATCGAGCGGGACATGGGGGAGGAAGGCATGCGGCGTTCCGTGGTGGTGGTGGCCACCTCTGACCGTCCGGCTCTGCTTCGGCGGAATGCGGCCAAGACGGCCACGGCTATTGCGGAATACTTCCGCGATCAGGGGAAGGACGTGCTGCTGATGATGGATTCCCTGACCCGTTTTTCCATGGCTCAGCGGGAGATTGGCCTTGCCTCCGGAGAGCCCCCGGTTACCAGGGGGTACCCGCCCAGCGTGTATTCTGAAATGCCGAAGCTCTTAGAGCGAGCGGGCAATTCTGATAAGGGCTCCATCACAGGCCTTTATACGGTGCTGGTGGATGGGGATGACTTTAACGAGCCTATTACCGACACGGCCAGGAGCATTTTGGATGGGCATATCATGCTGGACCGGAGGCTGGCCCATAAGAACCACTACCCGGCCATTGACGTGCTCCAGAGCATTTCCCGCGTCATGAGCACAATTGCAGACGACCGCCATAAAGAGGCGGCGGGAAGCCTGAAGAATGTGCTGGCGACTTACCAGGAGGCGGAGGATTTGATTAATATTGGGGCATACAAAAAGGGCTCTAACAAGAACATTGATTATGCCATTGAGAAAATAGACGCTGTAAATGAATTTCTGCTGCAGGAGACCCATGACAGATTCTCCTTTGAGGAAATCTTAGAGGCTTTAGAGGGGCTTTGGTGAGAAGGGATGGGCACATTATTATGGTGAAGTTTGCATATAAGATGCAGAATATCCTGGATGTAAAATCCAAGCTGGAGGATCAGGCCAAGACGGCTTTTTCCGCTGCTGCAGCCAAGCTGAACCGGGAAGAGGAGAAGCTGGCGGGGCTCAACCGCAGGAAGGCGGATTATGAGCGACGGGCCAAGGAATTGGTGGCGGACCGCTTGGATATCCGGGAGATAAAGGTGAATCGGACTGCCATTGACGTGATGAAGGGGGCAATCCGCAGCCAGACCCTCGCTGTCCATGTGGCGGAGCGCAATGTGGAAAGCGCCAGGGCGCGCCTGCAGGAAGTGATGATAGAGCGTAAGACCCATGAAATCCTAAAAGAAAAGGCCTTTGACGGATTTAAGAAGGAACTGCAGAAGGAAGAGAGCAAGGAAGTGGATGAGCTTGTGAGCTTCACCCACAATCATATAGAAGAGTAAGGTGGTGGACCATATGCCGGAGGAAGCTTTAGAGCAAGCCCAGGAGGAGAATGGGGGCTTAGATAAGAAAGCCCAGAAGAAGGCTGAAAAGGCCCGGAAGAAGGAAGAGAAGAAGAAGAAAAAAGAAGAGAAGAAGGCGCAGGGAGACGCCCAGGAGGAGGAAGAGGAAAGCGGCGGCAGCAAAATCGCAGTGGCGGCTGCAACCGTGGTCTTTATTGCAATCTGGCTGGCAATCCTGGCGCTGATTGTCAAAATGGACGTGGGCGGATTTGGCTCCACCGTGCTTTATCCGATTATAAAGGACGTCCCATACTTGAATAAGATATTGCCGGAGACCGTCCAGGAGGAGGAAGAGCCGGTGGTAGATGCGCAGTATCCCTACAGCACCTTGGATGAGGCGATTGCCAGGATTAAGGAGCTGGAGGTGGAGCTGGCCAATGAGCAGTCCAAGACAGAGGGAGATTCTGATAAGACATCCCAACTGGAGGCGGAAGTGGAGCGCCTGCGGGAATTTGAGAATAACCAGTCTGCTTTTGAAGAAGAGAAGAACAAGTTCTACAAAGATGTTGTGTTCAATGAGAAGGCGCCCGATATATCAGAATATAGGGCATATTATGAGAGCATCGACCCAGCCAATGCTGAGGTGCTGTACAAGCAGGTAGTGCAGCAAGAGGAGGCCGATGCAAAGGTTAGCGAATATTCCACCACCTATGCGGAGATGAAGCCCAAGCAGGCAGCCGCCATTATGGAGAAGATGACGGATAACCTGCAGCTGGTGGTGAAAATCCTGCAGAACATGGACACAGACCCCAGGAGCAAAATCCTGGGAGCCATGGACGCTGAAGTGGCTGCGCGGGTCACAAAGCTGATGGAGCCATAGGGCTTATATATTTCGGTTATAGGGTTCCGAAAGGAATCATATAATAAAAAATCTATCAGGAAAGGAGGAACAAGTATGACAGCCAGCAAAATATCCCAACTTGCAGCCTTGCTGAAAGCTTCGGAGCTGGTGGAATCCCAGAACAAGCCTCAGGGCGGGGACATGGCCTTTGGAGCGCTGCTGAACCAAGCGCCGGATGGCCAGGAAAAAAGCCTGAATGCCGCAGGGGAGAGCCTGAAGGGCACATTAAAGCCCAATTCTGCCTGCCAAGCCGCTTATGAAAAAGGCGTGGCGCAGTTAGGCTACCGAGACAGTTCCGTAAGCCAAAAGGAGAGCTTGGCAGGCAGGCAGGATCTGCCCCAGGACACGCCGGAAAAGCTTGGGGACTTTGAAGAGAAGGTGACCAAGGCAGTGGCGCAGGAACTGGGCGTAACAGAGGAAGAGGTTGCAAAGCAGATGGAAGCGATGGGCCTTACCGCACTGGACTTGATGGATCCGTCTAAGCTGGCAGGGCTGGCATTGGCTCTGACAGGCGGCGAGGACATGGGCGAACTGCTGTTAAGCGGGGGCTTCCAGCAGCTATTAGGGGAAGTAGGGGAATTTTCCCAGGCGCTTATGGCAGAATTAGGCCTTACCCCACAGGATATGCCCCAAGTTATGGAGCAATTAGAGGGGATGCTGCCCAAAGGGCCGGAGACTTTAGAGAGTCTGCCTTCTGTTCCCGAGGAATCAGAGGTACAGGCAGCCGCAGACCAGCCAACAGACGCAACCACCTCCCAAGAGCTTGCCCAGCCTATATTAGAAGGGGAGGAGAAAGCGCAGCAGCCTGAGCAGAATGCAGGCTCCGTGCAGGCAGCGGTGAAAGCCCAAGATCCTACGCAAGAGCCGGCGCCGGTCTTTGTGGAAGAAGGCGAAGCCGACCAACAAGCGGTATCTGAGGCAGAGAGGCAGCCAGAAGGGGAGATGCAGGAATCTTTGGCAGAAGGCGAAGAAGGCAGCGCAGCCCCCAAGGAATTTGCAAGCGAGGCGGAGGAAGCCAAGCCTCAGCAAGGGCAGGTGACATACCAGACCACAGCCCAGACGGTCAGCCAGGGGCAGGCGGTGGAGTTTACGCAGACCGTGATTCAGACAAGGGTGGATGTGGAGAGCATCATGCGCCAGATTAGCCAAATGACCAGAATCGTGGTCAGCCAGGCGGAAACCTCCATTGAGATGCAGCTGGACCCAGAGAACCTTGGGAAAGTATACCTGCAGATTGTGTCCCGGCAGGGCGCCATTACAGCGCAGCTTGCTGCGCAGGACGAGGCAGTGAAGCAGGCTTTAGAGAGCCAGATTGCCGTCTTGAAGGAGAACATGAACCAGCAGGGCTTAAAGGTGGAGGCTGTGGAAGTGACCATTGCCAGCCATGAGTTTGAGCGCAACTTAGAGGAGAACCAGAAGAACCCTTCCCAGGAGCAGCAAGAGGCGGAAATGGGGCAGCGATCCAGGAGGAATATCAATCTGAACAGCTTAGACGAGCTGGAAGGGCTGATGTCCGAAGAGGAGAGCCTGGTGGCGAAGATAATGTTAGACCAGGGCAACAGCGTAGACTTGACGGCTTAAAGGCGAAGGAAGCTGCCGGCATGGCCTATGGCAGCTAACGAAAGCGCATAGAAATGAATAAAATATAGAGCAGTGTTTATAGAAAGGAGAAGAACCATGGCAGTTATGATACCGGTAGAAGACGGCAAGATTGTAGACAGCTCTGCATCTTCCAATTCTCTTTCAACCGAGACAAAACGCAGCAACAGCAGTTTAGATAAAGAAGCGTTCCTGCAGCTTTTGGTGGCTCAGATGAAGTATCAAGATCCGCTGGAGCCTACATCCAATACGGAGTATATTTCCCAGTTGGCCACATTCTCTACCTTAGAGGAGATGCAGAACCTGAACTCCACCATGCAGGCGGATCAAGCAGGCGGCCTGGTAGGGCGGACTGTCATCATGAAGGTGACAAGCAGCGTAGGGGAGACCAGCTATGTATCTGGGAAAGTGGATTTTATACGAAGGGAGAACAACAAGACCTTTGTGTCCATTGACGGCAGCCTTTACAATTTGGATGACTTAGACAGCGTTGTGGACGATGATTATATGACAGCCGTCGGCATTACGGATGAATTTAAGGAAGCAGTGGCGAGCATGCCGTCTGTGAAGCAGCTGACGCTGAACGATAAGGATAAACTTTTGGCGATTGCCAAGGCCTATGACAGCCTGACGGATTACCAGAAGCTGCATATCGCAAAATATGCCCCAGACGCCGTGAAGACTATGAAGGAGCTGGTGGCTAAGATGGATGAGCTGGTGAAGGCTGCTGGCGGAAGCGAAGATAAGGATGATTCCGATAAAGACGATGAGACCGAAGGGGCAGGCGGCGCAGATAAGCCAGACAATAACGGTTCAGAAGGCGGAGCCCAATAGGGGGAGGCAGACACAGGGAGGACACCTCGAGGCAAATAAGAGGACAGCAGGGAAGCTGAGAACGGAGAGATACCTATGAATCAAATTTCAAAACAATTCTCTTCCATAGAACAAGTTACAGGCAAATACCTAAAGGGCAGCAGCCAAAGCCAGGCGGCTTCAGGAGCAGAGGTCTCTTTTGGCGAAATCTTAAGGCAGAAGCAGTCTGTGGAGGACAGCCCGCACTTAAAATTTTCTAAGCACGCATCCATGCGGCTGGAGAGCAGGAACATTGAGCTGTCCACCGAGCAAAAGGAACGCTTGGAGACGGGAGCCCAAAAGGCAGAGGCGAAGGGAATGAGAGAATCCCTTGTAATCGTCGATTCCTACTCATTTATTGTGAACTTGCCCAATAAGACAGTGGTGACGGCGATGGATTATACAGAATCCAAAGAGAACATATACACCAATATAGACGGAGCCGTAATTATATAGCCGGACCCAACAGGAGGCTGTAGGCCTTTGAATGATAGAGGAGGCCATGCGGCAAATAGAATTAGGAGGTCATTTCGTTATGATGAGAGCATTGTATTCTGGCGTGTCAGGATTGAAGACACATCAGACAAAGATGGATGTAATTGGTAACAATATCGCAAACGTAAATACAGCTGGGTTCAAATCCTCCAGCACCGTGTTCAGTGAGATTATGTACCAGAACCTGTCTGGCGCTTCCGGCGCCACCGCCACAAAGGGCGGCGTCAATGCCAAGCAGGTCGGCCTTGGGGTTTCCATGAGCTCCACGTCTGTGAACATCACTTCGCCAGGCGCCCCTCAGACTACGGGAGACGGTTGGGACTTGAGGATTACAGGGGACAGTTTCTTCATTGTGAACAACGGGACGGAGAACCTGTTCACCAAGGCAGGGGCATTTTATGTGGATGGCGCAGGCTATCTGTCCACCAAGGGAACAGGCTACAATGTCATGGGATG
>CAOKUK010000180.1 GCA_948472595.1 uncultured Eubacterium sp. | reverse complement strand
ACACATTTGCCACAAACACTTTGCGGTTCACCAGGCTGGCATGGCCTGTCACGTTGGAGTAAATCTCCGTCTGGTCCTCTGAGAGGGTGATATTGTTCCCAAACTCCAGCTTCAGGGTCTTTTCCTGCCGCCCATTAATCTCCCCGCCAAACACATCCTTGCCAGGCTTCCCGGGCACGGCTGGATGGAGCCTGGCCAACAGCTGCCCCTCCTCCACATGGCTGATGGTGTTCAGCTCATGGTAATTAACCGTCCCATCTGGGTTCTTCTTGGGGCGCAGGTTCAGGTTGGTGTTGAAAAAGTACTCCACCTTGGCGTCCTTGCCATTGACAGGCGGAATGCCCTTCGCCAGGACATAATTGGAGCAGTACTGCCGCTCCTTTAGGAATTTTTGGATTTCCTCCTTCTGAATCCCCACCTGGATTTTACGGGACATAAGCTCATCTAAGATAGCCTCCTCCGACAGCATCTTCCCTTTGCCGGATGGCGGGTAGAAACGGCAAAAGGCCAGCATCTTATCCATGGACACATTCACCTCGATGGATTCATTCTCCTCATACCCGTTCCATTCTCCCACATACAAGCGCTGGTCGCCCTCCTTGGCCGCCAGCCCCCGGTTCAGCTCCCCTCTGTCGAAGCTGCCGTAGCCCCTTCTCTCCAGGTATTCAAGCACTTCCTTCGCCTCTAAAGGCTTCCCGCCGGCTTCTGGCGGGAAAATGTGGAGAACTACGCCCATGTCGCCTACATCCAGTTTAAAATAGCCATTCTTATTCCCCATAAGCAATCCCTCCGCTAATCCTTCAATATATTCATGTAAGGCCCCATTGTCTTCTTCATTTTCGTCAGCGCTTTCGTATGGAGCTGCGAGATCCTGGATTCCGACACCTCCAAGATGTTGCTGATTTCCTTCAGGGTCAGGTCCTCATAATAATAGAGGGTGATGACCTTGCGCTCCTTCTCGGTCAGGATTTCCAAGGACTGCTCCAATACCTTCTTCAGCTCCTCCTGGGCAATGGCGTCTTCCGGCTGGATGAAATGGGAATTGCCTTTTGCGTCCATCACCGGCTCCATGCCTTGCTCCACGTATTCATTCAGGGAAACCACATTCGTGACCTTCAGCTGGGACTGCCAGTTTAGGAGCTCCTCGCTGCTCACATCAAGCTCCTTGGCGATTTCCTCATCCTTTGCCGTCCTGCCCGTAGCCGTCTCAATCTTGCGGATTGCCTCGTCAATCTTCTTCTGCTTCTGCCGCACAGTCCTGGGAATCCAGTCCATCTTCCGTATCTGATCCAAGATGGAGCCGCGGATCCTAAGGCTGGCGTAAGTCTCAAATTTCACGTCTTTATTTATGTCAAACTTATCAATGGCATCAATCAAGCCAAAAATGCCATATCCTACCAAATCGTCGTATTCCACATTGTACCCCAGGTACATGCTCAAGCGCCCCGCCACGATTTTTACCAGCGGCGCATACTCCAAAATAATTTGCTCTCTCAGCTCTGCTGTGGGCTTCTTTAAAAATTCTGCCCATAATTGTTCTTTTCCTGCTGTATTCATCCAAAGCCCCCAAGACCTGGGAACCCTCTTAAGGCTCCCTGTATTGTTCTGTTTGCGCCTGCGCGCGATTCATTGATACTTCTGCTATTCCATCTCTTCCGCAGACGCGGCCTCCTGGCCTGGCGCTTCTGCGCCTTCCCCGGCCTCTGCGCCTTCTGCTGCCTCTTCCGTGGCTTCTTCTGTCTCTTCCTTGAAATTATAATCCAGTATCAGCTTGGCAACGCATCCCAGGATATAGAAGGATATCAAGACAATGCCCCATGTCTTCACAAACTGACCTGTTTCCATATGCATAACAAACCCGATAACGCAGGTAATCAGACCTGCAATCAATGTAACGATAATTGGCACCTGCTTTGTCTTCATATCCATCACCCTTTAAATAATCTTTAATTTTTTCCCAACTGCCTTAATGTAATATTCGCCCGTGGCCGGGTAGAGCTCTACGGTGCGCCCATAATTCAACCCCGTGTCCTCCGCCAGCAAGGGAATCCCCAACTGCTTCAATTTCGCTTTGGAGGCTTGGGCATTGCGCAGCCCCACATTCCCAATGGCTGATGCGCCGCTCACCTCAAACATCTTGGCCCCTCCGGCAATTTTGGCGACCAGGCGGCGCTTGTTGGCCCCAGCCCTGGTTATTTGCCTCACCAATTCCTCAATCCCTGTGTCTGCAAACTTGGCAATATTTGAATGGTTCCGCATCTGCGTGCTGTCAGGGAGCATAATATGCGCCAATCCCCCGATTTTCAGGACGGGATCGTACATTGCGATTCCGATACAGGACCCCAAGCCCAATGTGGTGACCATATCCGGCGCCTTGCAAACCTTCAAATCTGCCATACCAACTTTAATTGTAGCCATTTTACCATGCTCCTCTTATAGTGCGACCCCCAATGAAGCTAAGATTTTGTCATAGGAGTCAATATCTGGCATTAAAATGAAAAACCCCTCAATCGTAATCTCATCCCCAAATTCTGTCGCTATCAAAAGAGCCTTATCCCCATACTGCCCAAACTGGACTGCCGGCACGCTTAAGATGGCAGCCGCCATGTCTATCGCAAGGTATGGGACGGATGCGGTAATCACCATATTGGTGATGGTGGACAGGGCAGACAGGTAAGAGCCGGAAATGATATTCCCGATTTCCTTTAAGGCTGACAGGTCCATCTCGTCAAACTCCACTGCATAATCATCCGGCCGGCCCATCAGGCGGTTCACCAGATAGCGCGCCGATTCCATCTTCAGCAAAAACATCATGCTGCCGCCAATATCCGTCTCCACTTCCAGGTAGATTCCTGCAACCGTCTCCTCCTCGGCGGAAATCGCGCTGGGCAGCTCCTGGAAATCCAAAAACTGCACCTTGGGCACCTTCATGTCCACCTTCAAGTTCAGCATATGGGAAATCGCAGTGGTGGCATTCCCGGCTCCAATGTTGCCAAGCTCCTTCAGCACGTCAAAATACATGTCATTCACTTGCTCTAAACTAAATTTAGCCATAACTGTCTTCTCTCCGTTTCTTCCTAACAGCCAAAGGGGCTATACCTGCCTCTGCCTGTTTATACGCTCCTGCTCGAAAATGTACTTGACAATCATTTCCTGCTCCTTCTTCCCCTTCAGCAGGAAATGGATGCGGTATTCATACCTCTTCTTGGTGCTCCCCCCCTCTATCTGCTTGCAGCTTATAATCTTCCCAAGCAGCTCCATGGAATAGTCCACGCCTTCATTCTTCAGCCTGACGGAGATTAAGAGCATCCCCCCAGCCTCGCTTTTTGTATACCCCATGAAGCGCATGCCACCGCCGCTCAAGTCTACGGCAACCCCTTCTAGGGGCGCGTCTTCCGGGAATGTTTCCTTATGGCGCTGCTTAATCTCTGCGGCTTCCCCCATCTTTGCCTCTTCCTCCGTAATGGGAAGGTAATGGAGGTCCAAAAGGCATTCCAGACGGTAGAACTGCCGCCTCTGGTGCTTCTCTAAGCGCGTCTTCGGCTCAATCAAAAAGGTAAAGAGCCCTTCCTTCTTATACCTGTCTTTGATATGGGCCATGCATCGGTACACGCCATGGGAAGTGTAAAACCAAAACTCAATCCGGACATTCATTGGGAGCAGCACATACTCCCCATTCTCCATCGGTATGGTAATCTCAATGGAGCCATTATCCCTAGGGTTCAGCACCTTGCTGAAATACACTTTGGGCTGCTGGGCAGCCTCCTTCCCTTTCTCTGCCTGCTGCCGCACCCGGATATCCACTTTATCTCCGATTCTAATCATACTGGAACTCATCGACGCACCTCTGCTTTAATTTTTTCGGTAAATAAACCTTGACAACATCTGCAAAATCCCCTTCTTCTCCGGCTGGGACGCCCCCTCTAAGCCCAGCAGGCGGCTTGCAATCATCTCATAGGATTTGGTTGACTTGGCCTCCGGGTAGAGGAGGCTCACCGGCTTCTGCTGCCGCACGGCCTTCTCTAAAGCCACGTCCTGGGGAACCATCCCCACGTATTCCAAATCCCCTTTAAGGAATTGCCCCACCACGGCGCTCAGCTTGCCAAATATGCCCTTTCCCTCATCTTCGGACATAACCCGGTTGGCAATCACCTTCACCCTGGTCTGGGACTGCAGGAACTCCTCATTCCGATGCAGCGCCTTCAAAAGGGAATAAGCGTCCGTTAAGGAGCTGGGCTCAGGCGTGACCACCAGAAGCACCTCCGGGCTCGCCGTAACAAATTCCAAAACGCTATCAGATATTCCCGCACCTGTGTCGATAATAATAATGTCAGCTAGGGCGTCCAATTCTGACAGGCTCTGCACCAGAAACCTCAGCTGGTCCCTGGTCAGGTTGTTCACGCCCGTAATGCCGGAGCCCCCGGATATAAACCCGACTTCCAGGGGGCCCGGCGTGATAATCTCCCGCAGCGGCCTGCCCCGGTAGATTAAGTCGCTTAAATTATAGCGGGGAATGGCCCCAAACATGATCTCCACGTTGGCCAAGCCAAAATCCGCATCAAAAATAATAACCTTCTTTCCCCTTTTCTGCATCTGGACTGCCAGATTCACCACTGTATTTGATTTCCCCACGCCGCCCTTGCCGCTGGTCACGGTAAAGACCTGTGCCCTCGGCATAAGCTGCTGGCTCTTTTTCACGATATTCCTTAACTGTTCTGCCTGATCCATAGTCTACTTGCCTCCAAGGAGAAGCTTAACAATTTTCTGCGTGTTAAAAATCTCAATGTCTTCCGGTACATTCTGCCCATACGTCGAGTAGGACAAATCCGCTCCTGTATACATCTTCATATTCAATATATTCCCATAGCAGCTGGTCTCATCCATTTTCGTGAATATCATCTTAAACTGGAAGTTTTCCTTATACACATCTGCAATGTCGATTAAGTCCCTATACTTCGTGGTTGCGCTTAAGACAAGGTAAGCCTCCTTGTCATAATCCCCCGGCACCTTGTTCACCAAATCCCTTGTCTCCTGGAGCTGCTCCTGGTTCTTGTGGGAAAAGCCTGCCGTATCCACCAGCACCAAGTCGCAGTCCGCCACCTCCCCCAGCTTCTCATTCAGCTCTTTGGAGGAATAGATGATATTGATGTCCGTATCCAGGATATTGGCATAGGTACGCAGCTGCTCCACGGCCGCAATCCGATAAGTGTCTGCGGTAAAAAGCACCACCCGCTTGCCCCTGTCCAGCTTAAACTGGGAGGCGATCTTGGCAATGGTAGTCGTCTTGCCCACGCCGGTTGGCCCGATAAAGAACACCACTTTTGGCTTGGATTCGCCCAGCTCAATAGGCTGCGGCTGGCCGAATTTCAAAATCATCTTCTGGTAAATGCTGGATAGGATTAAATCCAGGCTGGCCCCGCCCTTCATCACCTTCTCCACCTCATCCATAATCTGGTTCACATACTTCTCTTCTACCTCATTTTCCAGAAGGATGTTATAAATCATCTTCATAAACTTAAAATTCTCATCCATCGGGCCTTCCTTGGGCAGCTCCGCCTTAGGCTCAGGCTGGGGCGCCAGCTTCTCCTCTAACAGGGACTGGAGGCTCTCAAGCCTCTCCTCTAAGTTGTTCTCCATAGATCCTTCCCTCCTGCGTTTTGCCCGCTCTTGGGCGTCCCTGGCAGAGGCGGAGGCAAACCGCCTGGCAATGCTATCCCCCGAATCCTCCTTGGCGTCATTGGCTGCAGCGGAAGCCCAGGTGTTCTCCACCGTGGCGAAGACCTCCTTTAAGGGCTCCGGCTTTGGTATGGAAATCTGCTCGTCTGCCGCCAAATCGATATTCCCGGGAGGGGGCAT
>CAOKUK010000179.1 GCA_948472595.1 uncultured Eubacterium sp. | reverse complement strand
CCGGCGTCTCTGCCCCTATATCCAGCCCAATCGGCGTATATATGCGATTGATTGCCTCTGGGCTGCCGCCCCTTTCCAAAATAGCCTCCTTCACCTTCGCAACCCTCCCCCGGCTGCCAAGCATTCCGATATAAGCGTGTTCCTTCCTCGCAATCCGCTCCAGGCAAATTTGGTCGTACCGATGCCCCCTCGTCACAATCACAAAAAAGGTGTCAGAATCTCCCCTTATCTTTTCCAGACCCTCTTCAAAAGGCTCGCAAAAAACTTCCGCCGCCCCAGCCTGCCTTGCATTGTCTGCAAATTTAGGCCGGTCCTCCAACACCTGTACCCGAAACCCAGCCATATTCGCCATTTGGATAAGCGGAATAGACACATGCCCTCCCCCGCAGACCACCATTTTCTTCTCCCGCCCCAAAAGCTCGCAGAACACATCCTGCCCGCCTATCCTGCAAACGCCTATCCCTGCCCCTCCTTCCCGCTCCGCCTGCAGGCACACATCCTCCTTCATCCTTCCTGATTTCCACACAACTTCCCCATCCGAAACCAGCGCTTTCTCCCCCACCCCTTCTTTATCCAGCATTGTAACAGCAAGATTCCTTTTCTTAGAATCCATCCTGCTCACTGCCCTATAAAATCCCAGCATCCACAGCCTCCCTCACTATCCCTTGAATCCCTCTTTCCCTATAAGCTACAACTCCATCCCCCCACACGGCAAATACCCCCAAGGCAAACGTTGGCATGCCACTTCGAACTGCGTCCTGTGGAATCCACTTGCCCCCTTTGCATTTCACTTCCCAAACCCACAATTAGGAAACACGCACACAGGGCAATTCAAACAAAGCCCCCCTTCCCCCATAATCTCAAAATCCTCTTTCTTTAGCCTCTCCCCTGCCAAAACTCTAGGCAGCACCAAATCAAAGACGGTTCTCTTCGCATACATAACGCACCCCGGCAGCCCCATAATCGGCACCTCGCCCTCTCCATAGGCCAGCAAAAACATTGCCCCCGGCAGCACCGGCGCCCCATAAGTCACCACCTGCGGCGCCACATTCCGAATGGCAGCCGGCGTCCTATCATCTGGGTCGACGCTCATCCCCCCTGTGCAGAGGATTAAATCGGCTCCCCCCTCCAAGAGCCTGCGGATTTTCCCCTCCGTCATCTTTGGATCGTCGCTGCTGGTTTCAAGCCCCATCACTTCCACGCCATATTCCGCCAGCTTCTCTTCCACCACGGGAGTGAATGTATCTTCTATCCGCCTATAGTACACCTCATTTCCCGTAGCAATAATCCCTGCCTTCTTCTTCAAAAAAGGCTTCAGCTCAAAAATCGGCTCCTCGCCCCCCACTGCCTTTGCCTGCTCCATCTTCTCCCTCTCAATCACCAGCGGGATAACCCTTGTGCCTGCAATCTTATCCCCTGCCTTTACCGGAAAATCCCCGTGGCGGCTGGCAATCATCATTTCCCCCAAAGCATTGACCTTGCAAAGCTTCTTTCGGTCAACTTTGAGCAGTCCGTCACACTCCGCAATCAGCTCAATTTTCCCCTCTTTTACCTCCGTAGCCCGCATATGCTCATTCCTGCAGATCCCGCATAGGATTTCAGCGGCCTCATTTTCATGGAGCATCCCTTCCTCATTTTCCCATATGTACACATGATCCTTCCCCAAACTCAATAGAACCGGTATATCCTCAGGGGCTATCACATGCCCCTTCCGAAACCGGGCGTCTTTCGTCACGCCTTTGACAATCTGGGTAATGTCATGGCACAGCACCTGCCCAACTGCCTCTTCTGTCTTCCTTAATTTCATTTTATTCGCCTTTTAATGCAATCACTTCAATCTCCACCAATGCGTCCTTGGGAAGCGCCGCTACCTGGACGGCGGAACGGGCCGGGTAATTCCCCTCGTTGAAAAATCCCTGATACACCTCATTCATCTTGCCAAAATCCCCGATGTCCTTAAGGAAAACGGTAGTCTTTACCACATTGTCCATCGTGCACCCACAGGATTCTAAAATCGCCTTTACGTTCTCCAAAGACTGCCTGGTCTGGCCTTCAATATCTGTGGCCACGATTTCCCCCTTTGCCGGGCAAATCGGAATCTGGCCGGACAGGAACATCAAATTCCCGGTGTCAATCCCTTGGGAGTATGGGCCAATGGCTTTCGGTGCGCGTTCTGTGTTTAAAATAGCTTTCATGATTTACCTCCTTGGTGTAAAAATAGAATTATTTTGTTTTAGTTGTTGAAATTTTTTCCTTATCGTGAGATAATTTTATTTGTCTAACAGAGAAGTACCTGTACTATTACCCCCATGATGACTGAAAATACGACAGAAAGGGAGAGGATAATATGTCACCAGATATACTGCAGCAATATTCGATTATTGTTGATTTCTTAGGCAAGACCCTGGGCCCGGATTACGAAGTCGTCCTTCAGGACCTTGACCCGGACCACAGCCAAATCGTGGCGATTTCCAACGGGCATATCAGCGGGCGTAAAATCGGCAGCCCAGTTACGGACGCTGCCCTGCAGATGCTTGCCAGCAAGGCTTACAAGACAAACGACTTTTTGCACAACTACCGGGGAGTTGCGGAGGACGGGCATATCTTGCGGTCATCCACTATGTTCATTAAGGATGGGGATGGGAGGCCGATTGGGATGCTGTGTATCAATTTTGACGATTCCCGGTATATGGAACTGCACAAAAAGCTTTTTTCCGTCATCCATCCGGAACCGTTTTTGGAAGCTAACCCGGTGAGCTTCCAGACGCCTTCGCCAAAAGAGAGGGAAATCGCCAGGCATTCCGGGCAGGCGGAGGCGATTACGGAGAATTTCTCTATGGATATTTCTGCGTTGATGCAGAAAATCTTTGGGGACGCCACAGCGCATTTGGAGACATCAGTGGACCGGCTGAACCAGCATGAGAAGAAGGAAATTATCCAAAAGCTGAACGAAAAGGGACTGTTCCAACTGAAGGGGGCGATTTCCTTTGTGGCAAGGCATTTCTCATGTTCCACGGCAACAATATATCGCTATTTGAGCGAATTGTCAAATTAATGAGGGAGGGAGCAGTTTAGGAAGGGGGAGGGAGGACGCCGCAGGAGGAGGGGGCAGCCTCTGGACAGGCTAGAGGCAACGCTCTGGCAAACTAACCGCTAAGTCCGGCTAAGACGCTCAGGAAAGCCTTCGCGCCTAAGCCTGCCTAAGCGGTGGATTTTGCCTCCGCTAAAAGCGCCTTGAAATGCCTGCCCAGAGGCTGCCCCCTCCTCCTGTGGCTGGTTCTCGCCTTTCCCTATTCCTGATTCCTGGGCTTTCAGCTGCTTCCTTTTTCTGTGGAGGGGGGTGGCTTGCCTTTCCTGCTTCTGATTCTTGGGCTTTTAGCTGCTTCCTTTTTCTGTGGAGGGGAGTTGGATTGCCTTTCCTGCTTCTGATTCTTGGGTTCTCAGCTGCTTCCTTTTCGTTCGGTTTGTTCACTAGTAGGAGCCTTTTTGGGTTGTAATATATTTGCCTGAAAGGGGCTGTATTATTTTGCCGTTTTGAGCGGACAGGCTGCCTCGGAGGTAAACCTGCTCTGCGCGGCCTGTCAGGGTGAGGTTTTCTAAGGGGCAGTAATCGGAGGCAGACTGCTGGGTGGCGGCGGACAGGGTCCATTGGGTGTTGGGATTCCAGACTACGATGTCTGCATCGCTGCCGGGGGCGAGGGCGCCTTTTTGGGGATATAGGCCGTATAACATTGCAGGGGCTTCGGATAAATAGGAACACATTTGCTCTAGGGTGATGCGGCCTTTTGTCACGCCGAAATGGTAGAGCAAAGCGGGGCGTTCTTCCGCTCCTGGCATTCCGCAGGGGGTTTTTGCAAAATCTTGTCTGCCCATGTCTTTTTGGAGTTGCGTGAAGCTGCAGTGGTCGGTGGCAACGGTTTGGATTTCTCCTTTGGATAGGGCATTCCATAACACTGCTTGATCCGCTTTTGGGCGGAGGGGCGGGGCTATCATGTATTTCCTGGCCTCATTGGGAGGCAAGGAATAGCGGCTTTCATCCATAAGCAGGTATTGGGGGCAGGTCTCTACGAATACGGTCTGGCCTTGCGCTCTGGCTTGCCGGATTTCTTGATAAGCCTCCTTGGAGCTGAGGTGGACAATGATAACCGGCGTTCCTACGCAGGCGGCGATTTTTAAGATGCGGCTGACAGCCTCGGCTTCTGCAAGAGCCGGGCGCGTGCCGGGGTAATCGGAAACATCCTGTCTGCTCCCCTTCTTTCTTAGGACTTCCGCCAAGCGGGCGTCCACAATGCCTTTATTCTCGCAGTGGATTCCGGCAATGCCCCCAAGCTCTTTCAGGCGCGACAGAATCTCATAGATGCACCGGTCATCCACAACCATCCCATCGTAAATAGTGTACAGCTTGAAAGAATGGATTCCCCCGGCCACTACTTCCTCCAATTCTTTGCTGACTGCATCGTTCCAATCAGACAAGGCCAAATGGAAGGCATAGTCACAATGGGCTTTCCCGTCTGCTTTTTTGTGCCAATGCTGCAAGGCATAGGCCAAGGTTTCGCCCCTGTTTTGGGTGGCAAAATCCAGGATGCAAGTCGTCCCGCCAGACAGTTCCGCCCTGGTTCCGCTCTCAAACCCATCGGCTGTCACCGCATCGGACACCTCCAAATCCATATGGGTATGGCTGTCGATAAAGCCCGGGAATAAGTATTTTCCTGACACATCAATCAATTCTGCGCCATCTTTCTTTAAGCAGCTGCCCACTTCAAGGATTCTGCCATCCTCAATTAATATGTCCTCCTTCTTTTGGCCTGCACTGTTAATCACAGTTCCGCCATAAAACAATTTTTTTGCCATAAACAGACCCTCCTTCTTAAGCCAGGCGGGCTGGCTGCTAAGAGCCAGCTTAATCCCTTAAGCCTTCCCCTCCTGCGCTCCCAACAGATACCCATAATCCCTGCAAACTGTCTCCATCAGCTTTTGCAGGCCTTCAAACACCTTGCCGCCTTCCCCTTTCTCCCAGAGGAACTCTTCTCCCAGGTAACGCACTTTACAGATTACCGCCTCCTGATTCAGCACCGCAAACCCTTCATTCTTGCTGTCCGCCATGTCTGCTTCATTGGCAAACAGCGTGAACTTATCCTGATAGGGCGCGCTGGCATATGGGCAGAAGCTCTTGCAGTTTCCACATTCGTTGCACATATAATCCACATGGATGACCTGCGTCTGCTCCAAGCCTGGCACTTGGATGGCGACATTCGCACGGTTCGGGCACACATCCACGCAATTCTCACATACTGAGGAACAGCCCAGGCACCTGTCAGCCTCTTTTGCGTTTGAGGCTTCCCCCAAAGCTCCGCCGCAAGGCTGGCCTGGCTCCGCAAGGATGCCCTTCCTCGCATAAATTGCGTCTGCCTCCACAGGCTCGGCCATATCTTTGCAGACACTCCCGCCTACAATAGCCTCGACGGCTTTCATGGCATTTGCCATCCCTTTGACAACCAAGGATGGGCCATACAAGCCGTCCCCAATGACATAGACGCCTTTTAAGTTTGTCTCCAGGGTCTCATTTACCAATGGGCGCCCCTTGCCATCCACATGGATTCCATTGGCCTGGTAATACTCTGTGGGCACCTTCTCGCCCAGCGCTGCGATTACCGTGTCAGCCAGAACCTCCTGCCTTTCGCCAACGGCCTGCACGCTTGGCCTTCCGGAAACATCCGGCTCGCCCAGCGCCATTCTGTCGCACACCAACACGCCTCCCCCTATCTTAACGGGCGCAAGGAGCTCCTGGAATTCCACGCCGTCCTCTATGGCCAGCTGCAGCTCATAGATCGGAAGAGCGTCGTGTAGGGAAAGAGTGTCTGTACCAGTGTAGAT
>CAOKUK010000178.1 GCA_948472595.1 uncultured Eubacterium sp. | reverse complement strand
TCAGGTCATTGTAGGATGCGGGCACCGGCATGGGCATGGAATCCTCTAAAGGCCTTTCATACCATTTCTCAGAAAACCCCTTCCCATTGTCTAATTTAAACTCCCATGTGCCGCTAAGGTCACTTAAAAAGCGGGATGGTGTTAAGATTGGAAATAACATGCTGTCTCCTCCTTAAATATAGAATCATGCAGTCAATGCATTTTCCTATTACCATGCCCGCTTTTATTAAAACTTATTCTATTTTCTATCTTTCTTGGAATCCCTTTCTCAGCCCACCTTCAGCTGGAATTTCTGGATTTCCTTTTCTGAGGACGCTTTGACAATCTGTGCGCCCAAGCCCTCCAACTTCTCTTCAAATGCCTCATAGCCCCGCTGGATATAATGGATATCGTCAATAATGGTGATGCCCTCTGCCGAAAGCCCGGCAATCACCAGAGCCGCCCCAGCCCGCAAATCCGGCGCGCTGACCCTGGCGCCCGTGTAGCCTTTGACGCCATTGATAATCGCAATGTTGCTCTCCACCTTAATGTCCGCCCCCATGCGGGTCAGCTCATCCACATATTTGAAACGGTTCTCAAAAATGCTCTCCGTGACCGTGCTAGTGCCTTGGGCAATCCCCAAGACAACGGCCATCTGGGGCTGCATATCCGTAGGAAATCCCGGATAGGGCAGCGTGGTGACCTGGGTGTGCCGCAAGGGCTTCGATGCCACCACGCGGACTGCATCGTCAAACTCCTCCACCTCGCATCCCGCCTCTAAGAGCTTCGCCGTCGTGGCCTCTAAATGCTTGGGAATGACATTCTTCACCGTGATGTCCCCCTTGGTGGCGGCTGCCGCAAACATAAAGGTGCCCGCCTCAATCTGATCGGGGATAACGGAATACTCCGTCCGGTGAAGGCGCTCCACGCCCACAATGCGGATGACATCTGTTCCAGCGCCGCGGATATTGGCGCCCATGCTGTTCAGGAAATTGGCCACATCTACCACATGGGGCTCCCTGGCCGCATTTTCAATGGTAGTTTTCCCTTCTGCCATGGCAGCCGCCATCATAATATTAATCGTGGCCCCTACGGAAACCTTGTCTAAGAAAATATGGCTTCCATGCAAATGCTCTGCCTCCGCCGCAACTGCCCCATTGCGAATCTCCACATTGGCCCCCAACGCCCGGAAGCCCTTCAGATGGAGATCCATGGGACGGCTGCCGATATTGCAGCCGCCGGGCAGCGTCACCTCCGCCCTTTTGTATTTTCCCAACAGGGAGCCCAAAAGATAGTAAGACGCCCTGATTTTTTTCATAGAATCGTAGTCAACAGGAATATCTTTTACATAGGAACCATTTATTTTTACAGTGTGCGCATCTACCCTGTCAATCCTCGCCCCGATGTCGCCCATGGCCTGGAGCAAGGCATTGATATCCCGTACATCGGGCAAGTTATCTATTGTTACAGTCTCATCCGTCATAATGGACGCCGCCAAAATTGCAAGGGCTGCATTTTTAGCCCCACTGATCTCCACCTCGCCTACTAACGGATTGCCTCCTTTAATCACATACTGTTCCATATCGCACCTCTATGCTTTTATTTCGTACGAGAAGTTATTGTAGTAACAAATTTCCTCTCTTGTCCAGTAATTGCTAAAAAATCTTTATGTACTATTATATCACACTTTGTCAATTTGTAAATCAAAGGTTTCCTTTCCCTTATCTTATGCCATATGAACGAAACTGTGCCTGCCCCACAGAAGATTTCCGTGCAGATTGCTGTGGGACATGTCATTTATTATAAGCGGTTACGCAAAATTCATTCTCTTTTCTTGAAAATAGCACACATTTTTGTCATACATTTTTTACTATAACATATTTTGGCGAGATTTCCTACTATTTTTTTCGAATCATAACGGCAAAAGGCCCCGCTTTAAGCAGCGGAGCCTCGTTGTCCTGAATTTATCCCCTATTCAAATACCACGCTTTTATCCAAATATTCCATCCGCACGACTATATAGGGGTATGTCTTCACCTGATTGAGCTTCTCGCCCTTGACGGGGCCAATCAGCGTGGTGTCAAAATAAATGGCGTTCTTCGTCAGGTAGCATTCGTTGACGGAAATGCTGTACCCCCCTGTTTCCTGCAAGCCGTACCCCATCGCTATGTAAAGGCTCTCCTTATCCGCATATGTCAGCTTAAATCCTGCCTCTTTCTTTTCCTCCATCGCATCCAAAAGCTCCCCCGGGATGTCCTTCTCTTCCAGAATCTCGTACTCCAAATCTTTGATTTTCGGCGTATTCGTTTCCACCATGCCGCACCCATGGAGCAGGGAAAAAATGGCAAATAGCAGCAAAATGGGCAGGGCAAAAGGCATTTTTCTCTTTTCCATACAAATTTTCCTTACATATTTTTACATTCTTCGTAAATTCTATGTAATTTTTCCCACATTTATGATTGTATTTCTCCAATCTCCTTTGTATAATGTACATAATGGTGTTTTTTTCGCAGCAGTTTTGTAAGCCCTGTACATACGCATCGGAACTGCTGCGTTTTCCGGCATTCTTAAAAGGAAAGGTGGATATTATGATACGATTCATTTTAGTTTCTGGTTTTTTGATTTTATTTTTAATTTTCTCCATTCCGATAATGGGAGCGGAATGGATTTTGCGGAAATACAAGCCCTATGCGGCGGATATCAGCAGCCTGCGGATTGTGCAGTGGGCCTTCAAGGTCATCCTTTTCCTAGCGGGGACAGATATCACCATCCTGGGGGAGGGCAATATCCCCAAAGGCCAGGCCGTGCTCTATGTGCCAAACCATCAGAGCTATTTTGACATTGTCATTACGTATTCCAGATGCCCGGGGCTTACAGGCTATGTCTCAAAGGACACCATGGAAAAGGTGCCCCTGCTGTCTATCTGGATGAAGCGCCTCCACTGCCTGTTCCTGAACCGTTCGGATATGAAGGAAGGGCTTCGGATGATCCTGACTGGGATTGAGAAAATCAAAGACGGCATCTCCATCTGCGTGTTCCCGGAGGGCACCCGGAACCCCCACCCGGACGACGGCATGATGCCCTTCAAGGAGGGGAGCCTGAAGATGGCGGAGAAAAGCGGATGCCCCATAATCCCTGTGGCCATCAGCAACAGCCACAACATTTGGGAGAGCCATATGCCCTTTATGCGGAAATGCCATGTGATTGTAGAATATGGGGAACCCATTTACCTAAAAGACCTGGACAAGGAGCAGCGGAAGTTCTCCGGCGCATACACCCAGGCTGTCATTGCGAAAATGCTGGAAAAGCACAAAGAAATGCTGTAAGCTTTAAAACCCAACGCAGCAGGTGGACGAATAGGCAAGGAGTCCTGCCAAAACCGAGCCTATCCGTCCCTCTGCAACGCTTAAGAACTGTCACAAAATATCGCTTCTAGGGCCAACAAGCAAGCTATCCTGCAAGGGGCTTTACGCTTCGCCGGCTGCTTCCCTCGCCTCAAATTCCTTTACCACCGCTTCCACGACCTTGGGGTAATCCATAAAATGGGAAGCCTTTACAAGGACTGTGTCCCCCTCCTGCAGATATTTCAGGAGATGCTCCAGCATCTCTTCCTTGGCGTCAAAATGGAACACCTCGCACCAGTCATTGGCGTCGCAGGCGCCGTTTGCCATTTCCTTTGACAGGGGGCCGGAGCAGAACAATGCGTCAATCTGTTTCTCAGCCACATAGGCCCCTACCTCATAATGGAGCTGCCTCTCATTTTCACCCAGCTCCCCCATATCCCCCAGCACAGCCACTGTCCTGGCAAGGCCATTGCTCAGCACGTCCAGGGACGCCCGCATGGACACTGGGTTCGCATTGTAGCAGTCGTCTATCAGCAGAAGGCCGCCTATCTCCATCAGATTTGTGCGCCCTCCAATCGTCTCGGCTTTCTCTATGCCCGACTTAATTTCCCCCAACTCCATGCCAAGGCAACGAGCCACGCCTGCCGCCGCCATGGCATTGAAAATATTATGCTGTCCTGGAATTGGAATATGCGCCCGGATAACGCCTTCCGGGGTGTGGATATCCACCCCTGTCCCCTTCAGCCCAAAATTTTCAATCTTGTCCGCATAAATTTCCGTGTTCTGAAACCCATAGAAGACAGGGCGGATTCCCTTCACCTCGCCGATGGCAGACAGCTTATCGTCTTCCCCATTCAGCACAATATGGGCGTCTGGCTTTAGGAAATCAAAAATCTCACTTTTCGCCTGTAAAATCCCATCTCTTGTCTTTAAGTTCTCCAGATGGCAAATGCCGATATTGGTAATCACGCAAATGTCTGGCTTTGCCATCTTGGCCAAACGGTGCATCTCCCCAAAATCGGAAATCCCCATTTCCACCACTGCCGCTTCATGCTCCCTGCGGATACGGAGCAATGTCAACGGGAGGCCGATTTCATTATTGAAGTTGCCTTCCGTCTTTAGAACCCGATACCGCTCGGAGAGGACAGAGGCTACCATTTCCTTGGTGCTGGTCTTCCCCACGCTGCCCGTAATCCCAATCACAGGGATATGAAGCTGCTCCCGGTAGAAACCTGCAATGTCTTTCAATGCCTGTTGGGTGGACTCCACAAGAATACAGGGCTTGGGGCAATCCTTCTGGGGGACCTCAGAAAGGACAGCTGCCGCACCCTTTTCTATGACGCTTGGGATAAAATCATGCCCGTCCACCCTTGCGCCTTTGATAGGGATAAACAAATACCCCTCCTCTATTTGGCGGCTATCCGTGACAGCGCCTTTTATCTCAACCTGCCTTTCCGACTCCTTTCCCAGATAGGTTCCATGGCAAGCCTTCGCAATATTTTCCAATGTCATATTTTTCATAGTCCCATTTCCTGCGCCTTCCTTTTTCTTCTCTTCCATCCTTATGCCTCCCCTTATGCTTTGCTTATGGCTTTTTACGCTTCTCTAAGGAAATGCGGATAATCTCTTCACAGAGCTGGCCAAAATCCATGCCCACGGCCTCCGCCTCCTGGGGCAGCAGGCTGGTAGGGGTCATCCCCGGCAGAGTGTTCGCTTCCAGGCAATACAAGCCGCCCTCGTTATCCATCAAAAAATCCATGCGGGAATACGTATCCAACCCCAGAACCTGCGCCGCCTGTTCTGCATAACGCTGCATTTGAGCCGCCTTCTTTGTTGGCAGGTCTGCCGGGCAGGTCTCCACGGCGCCGTCCTGGGCATATTTATTCTTATAATTATAAAAACCATCCACAGGGGCAATCTCTATGACCGGAAGAGCCTTCCCCTCCATCACGCCTACCGAAAACTCCCTGCCGTCAATGTAATCCTCCAGGATAACCTCATCTTCCCAGCGGAATGCGTCCTCCAAGGCCTCCCGATATGCCTCTTCTGTCCGCACAATGGAAATCCCCACGCTGGAGCCGCCGCAGCAAGGCTTCACCACACAGGGCAAGGACAGGCCCGTCTTCTTAAAATCCCATTGGCAGCCTGACCTATGCATAGAAATCCCTTGGGGCGTTGGGATTCCATTGGACAAAAACAAGCGTTTGGACAAACCTTTATCCATGGCAAGGGCACTGCCCAAATAGCCCGTGCCGGTATATTGGATCCCAAATAAATCAAAGGCTGCCTGAATCCTCCCGTCCTCCCCATTCTCGCCGTGCAGAGCCAGAAACACAATGTCCGCCATCCGGCACAAAGCGATTACATTCGGCCCAAAAAGGCTGGCGCTTTGATCCTTCCTGCTCTTCCTGACAGCCTCCAAATCCGGCACTTGGGCAGAAATCCCCGCCGGCTTCACGCTCACCTCCTGCGCCCGCTCAAAAATCCCCTCTAAGTCTTCCTCCTTGTCACTATATCCCATAAACACATCCAATAAAATCACCTTATGGCCGCGCTCCCTTAAGGCG
>CAOKUK010000177.1 GCA_948472595.1 uncultured Eubacterium sp. | reverse complement strand
AGGAACTTCAGCACCCAGATTGCTGAGATTGCCTGGGAAAGGATGGTGGCCAGCGCCGCCCCGGCCACCCCCATGCCAAACCCAAAGATAAAGATGGGATCCAGCACAATATTGGCCGCTGCGCCAATCAAGATGGTGGCCATGCCCACCAGGGAAAAGCCCTGGGTAGTGATAAAGCTGTTCAGGCCAACGGAATACATGACAAAGATTGACCCGCAGATATAGACTTTCAAATAGCCCCAGGCATAGGGGATGGTCTGGCTGCTGGCCCCGAACAGGAACAGAAGCTGCCTGCCGAAAGCCAAAAAGAAGACCGTAAGCAAAAGGGCAAGACCCGTAAGCATCAAAAAGCAAGACCCCAGCGTCTTATTGGCGCTGTCCATGTCCTTCTTCCCCATATAAATGGCCGCCCTGGGCGCGCCGCCTATCCCTGCCAATGCGCTGAAAGCCATGATAATAAAAATAATGGGCAGGCACAGCCCGATTCCCGTCAAGGCAATGGCGCCCGTATCTGGGATATGGCCAATATAAATGCGGTCCACAATATTGTAGAGCATATTGACCACCTGCGCCAAGATAGCCGGGAGCGCCAGCTTCATCAAAAGCCTCCCCAAAGGGTCTTTCGCCAAATCTGCAGCTTTTCTGTCCTTTGCCATTTTCATTCCTCCATAATCATAACCTTAATAATACCGGATTCCTATCATCGTCAGCCCATGGGCGGGGGCCGTAGGCCCTGCGGCGCTCCGGTCGCGCTTCTCTAAGATGCGCCGGACATCCTCCGGCTCCAATTCTCCATTCCCCACCAGGAGCAGCGTGCCTGCCAGTATCCTGACCATATTGTATAGAAAACCCGTCCCTGTTATGCGGATTGCGATAATATCCTCCTGGGTTTTTGTAACGGTGCAGGACAGGATTTCCCGCACGGTGTCTTCCACGCTCGTCCGGATAGAGCAAAAGCTCTTAAAATCATGCTTTCCCACCAGATACCCTGCCGCCTGCCGCATTTTCTCCACATCCAGCGGGCGGTAATAAAAATAAGTGTCCCGGCGCAGGGTGGGGATTGGGATTTTCCGATTCAGGATACGGTATTCATAAGTCTTCTCACTGTAACAGCGGCGGGGATGGAAATCCGCAGGCACCTGGCAGGAGCTTTGCGCCACAATGTCCTCCGGCAGGCGCTGATTCAGGGCATAGCAGATTTTTTCCGGGGGGATGCGGGTGTCCGTGTCAAACACAGCCACATTCCCCAGGGAATGCACGCCGGAATCCGTCCGGCTGGCTCCGATGACCTTGATATCCTCCCCGAAAAGCTCAGAGAGCGCCCGGTTTAGAACCTCTTCTATGGTAATCCCGCTGGGCTGCACCTGCCAGCCGCAGTAGTTCGTGCCTTCATAGGCAACCACAAGCTTTATCCGTCTCACAACTCAAAACCTCCTAAGAAATAAGACAGCAGCCAGATACCCGGCAACCGCCAAATAGGCTGCGGCGTCCCTGCGGTGGTAGCATAAGGGCTTCATTTTCGTCCTCCCCTGGCCGCCCCGGTAGCACCTGGCCTCCATGGCCAGAGCCAAGCTGTCAGCCCTGCGGAAGGCGGACACAAAGAGAGGAACCAACAAGGGGAGCAAAGCCTTCGCCCTCTTCACCAAATTCCCGCTCTCAAAATCTGCCCCCCGGGCAAGCTGCGCCTTCCTGATTTTGTCCATCTCTTCCATTAAGATGGGGATAAAACGCAGGGCAATGGACATCATCATCGTGACCTCATGCACCGGCACATGGATTTTCCCCAAAGGCCCCAAGGCTTTTTCCAAGCCATCCGTCAGCTGGTTCGGGGTGGTGGTCAAAGTCAGCAGGGAACTGCCTAAAATCAAGTAGGTCAGGCGCACAATCATAAATCCCGCCTTCTTGAGGCCTTCCAAGCTGATTCTCAGCCCCCAAAATTCCACCAGCGCCTCCCCCGGCGTCAGGAACACCTGGAACAGGGTGCTGACAGCCAGAATCACCAGAATTGCCCGCAAGCCCTTCACCATATACCGAAACGGCACCTTCGACAGCCAGACCATGGCCGCCAGCCCCAAGGTCGCCGCCATTAGGCCTGCCGCATTCCGGAACAGAAACAGGGATACCAGGTAACAGGCCGCCGCCATCAGTTTCACCCTGGGATCCAGCCTGTGCAGGATAGAATCTGCCGGATAATATTGCCCAATTGTAATGTCTTTCATCATAATCTTCCCATCCTAATTTTTCCTCTGCGCAAAAGCCTGCAGAATGGAATTTTTGGCCTCCTCCAGGGTAATGGCGCCTGCATCTACCGGAATCCCTCGCCCTGCCAGCTCCCGCATCAGGTAAGAGGCTTGGGGCACCGCAAGGCCTATGGCCTCAAGCTCCCGATAATGGCCGAACACCTCCCGGGGAGCGCCGTCCATAAGGATAGTCCCCTGGCTCATCACAAGAATCCTGTCCACATAATCCGCCACGTCCTCCATGCTGTGGGATACCAGGATGACCGCCATGCCGCGGCTTTTGTGCAGCGCCGCCACCTGGCCTAAGATCTCATCCCGGCCTTTGGGGTCCAGCCCGGCCGTGGGCTCGTCCAGCACCAGAACCTCCGGCTTCATGGCCAGCACCCCGGCGATGGCCGCCCGCCGCTTCTGCCCGCCGGACAGCTCAAAGGGCGACCGATACCAGTATTCTTCCGGAAGCCCCACATCCCGCAATGCGGCAAATGCCCGCAGCTGGGCATCCTTTTCGGGCAGCCCCTGGTTCTTAGGGCCAAAGCACACGTCCTCAAAAACCGTCTCCTCAAAAAGCTGGTGTTCCGGATATTGGAACACCAGCCCCACCTTGCCCCGCAGCTCCTTTTTGCTAAAATCCGCATCATCAATATCCTGCCCCTGATAATAAATGCTGCCGGAGGTAGCCCGCAGCAGCCCGTTCAGGTGTTGGATTAAGGTGGATTTCCCAGAACCCGTATGGCCAATCAAGCCAATGAACTCCCCATCCTCTATTTTTAGGCAAATATCCTTAAGAGCCTGTGTCTCATATGCAGTTTTCTCGCTGTAAATGTAATTTACATGGTCTAATATAATCGACATGATAATCCCTACCCAAAATACTTCTGCAAGATTAGAATGATACCATTATCCTTGTCTCATATCCTAAACGAAGATTTTCATAAAATATAGCGCCATTTATCCGCCAAAATCATACAGCCTGCACAGAGCCTCTGCCAGCTCCTGCCTTGTCAGTATCCCTTCCGGCAAATCAAGCCCCTCCTTGCGCAGCTCATGGGCCAGGAGCGCCGCTTGGGGCGCATCCAGACGGTAATTTTTGAGCGTCTCCACCTGGGAGAAGATTTCCCGGGGCGTCCCCTGCATCACCACATGGCCTTGATCCATCACATAGGCCTTATCCGCATGGACAGCTTCTTCCATGTTATGAGTAATCAGGATGACTGTAATGCCCTTTTCCTGGTTCAGCGCCTCCACGGCCTCCAGCACTTCCTGCCTCCCATGGGGATCCAGCATGGCCGTAGGCTCGTCCAAGACAATGCACTTGGGCTCCATAGCCATGACCCCAGCTATGGCCACCCGCTGCTTCTGCCCGCCGGACAGCTTGTTGGGGGAATGCTTGCGGTAAGCGGCCATCCCTACGGACTGCAGGCTCTTTTCCACCCGCTTCCAAATCTCGCCCGTGGGGACGCCCAGGTTCTCTGGGCCAAAAGCCACATCCTCCTCCACCACGCTGGCCACAATCTGGTTGTCCGGGTTCTGGAACACCATCCCCGCAGACTGGCGCACATCCCAGACATTTGCACTGTCTCTGGCATCCTTCCCATCAATCCACAGCGTCCCCTCCTCTACCTGAAGCAGCATGTTCAGATGCTTGGCCAACGTGGATTTGCCGGAGCCATTATGCCCTAAAACAGCCACAAACTGCCCTGGCTGGATATCCAAATCCACCTTGTCCAGAGCCGTCAAGACGCCATCCACATTGCCGTCCACATCCCGCTGGATATATTCAAATTTCAATCCCCTTGCCTTGATAAAGCCCATAGCATCCTTCCCCTTATGCATATTCCCATCTCAGGCGGTGCAGCTGCCCCTCCATGTTCATCCCTGCAAACTGGTTCTGCCGCAGCGCCTCATACAAGACAATGGCGACGGAATTGGACAGGTTCAGGGAGCGGGTCTCCCCCAGCATGGGAATCCGCACGCAGCTTTTGGGATGCGCCTTTAAGATTTCCTCCGGAATCCCGCCGCTTTCCTTGCCAAACATCAAATAGCAATCCGGCTCATAATGCACCTCCGTATAGGCCTGCCTTGCCTTCGTCGTGGCCATGTAAATGTTCGCCCCTGGATTCTTCACCAAAAAATCCTGCCAGTTCAGGTAACGGGCTACATCCAAATCCTTCCAGTAGTCCATTCCCGCCCGCTGGATGGCTTTCTCGCTCAGAGAAAACCCCAGCGGCTCGATCAAATGCAGGCTCGCCCCCGTGGCCACGCAGGTGCGCCCGATATTCCCCGTGTTCGCCGGTATTTCCGGCTCAAAAAGCACAATATGAAATCTCGCCATTTTCCAGCCTTTCTCTCTGCTCTCTCAGCTTCAAACATCAATAGCCCAAACATCAATACTCCAAACATAAAGCTGCAACCCAATGGCAGCTTTCCATTCCTAAGAATCCCTGCCATGCCTCTTAGCTGCTCCGCAGCCTCCGGATGAAATGCTCCATGCGGTCTAAGGCCTCCTTCAGGCTTTCTAAGGAATATGCGTAAGAGACCCTCAAAAACCCTTCACCGCAATCACCGAATGCCGTCCCCGGCACCACCACCACTTTCTCTTCTTGGAGCATCCTGGTGGCAAACTCATCGGAAGACAGGCCAAATTCCTGGATGCAGGGAAAGGTGTAGAATGCGCCAAAGGGCTCAAAGCATTCAAGCCCCATGTCCCGAAAGCGCTTCATGACGTACCGTCTCCTTCCATTGTATTCCTCCCGCATTTCCGCCACGTCCTTATCCCCGTTGCGCACAGCCTCCACGGCTGCATGCTGGCTAGTCGTAGGCGCACACATGATGGCATATTGGTGGATTTTCAGCATCTGCTCCAAAATCGCTTCCGGCGCGCAGGCATAGCCCAGCCTCCAGCCTGTCATGGAATAGGCCTTGGAGAAGCCGTTGATTAATACCGTGCGCTCCCGCATGCCTGGAAGGGACGCAATCGTCACATGATCCTTGCCCTCCAGATAGGTGAGCTCTGCATAAATCTCATCGCTGATTACGAAAAGATCATGCTCCTCTACCACTTTGGCAACCGCCTCCAAGTCTTCCCGCTCCATAACCGCCCCTGTAGGGTTATTCGGGAAGGGAAGCACCAGAAGTTTCGTCTTGGGCGTGATGGCCTCCTCCAATTCCTGCGCCGTCAGACGGAACTGGTTCTCCTCTTTCAAGTTGATAATCACCGGAACTCCATTCGCCAAAGTAGCGCAGGGCACATAGGAGACGTAACTGGGCTGGGGAATCAGCACTTCGTCCCCCGGATCCAGCATGGCCCGCATGGCCAAATCAATGGCCTCGCTGCCGCCGACCGTTATCAGCATTTCTTTGTCATAATGGTAAGATACCCCAAACCTCCGCTCTAAGTACTTCGCAATCTCTACCTTCAGCTCCTTCAGCCCCGCATTGGAGGTATAGGCCGTATGCCCCTGCTCTAAGGAATAAATCCCCTCGTCGCGGATATGCCAGGGGGTGTCGAAATCCGGCTCGCCTACCCCAAGAGAGATAACGTCTTTCATTTCTGCCGCAATATCAAAGAATTTCCGAATGCCGGAAAATGGAATCTCCACAATGCGGCTGGACAATGGGTTCCTCATAAGCTCACCAACATCCTTTCATCTTC
>CAOKUK010000176.1 GCA_948472595.1 uncultured Eubacterium sp. | reverse complement strand
AGTACATAAAGACTTCCACTGGGTTTGCCTCGGGGGGAGCCACGTTTGCGGATGTGGCCTTCCTGCGGAAGCACATTGGGAAGGATGTGAAGATAAAAGCGGCCGGGGGGATTGCCTCTTTTGAGGATGCGGAAGAATTTCTAAAGCTTGGCGCAGACAGGCTTGGGACAAGCAGGCTGGTTCGTATTGCGAAGGGGAAATAAGCTGATTATTAGGAGGAGATTGGATGAAAAAAGGAGTATGGCGTGTGGCGCCAGTCCTGCTGCTTTTCCTGTGCCTGTTTGTTTCCGTTGGAAATGGGAAGGCATGGGCAGCAGGCAGCGAAGCAGAGGGGACAGGGACAGAAGAAACAGAGCCGGAAAAGGAGCATTCCCTGGTTAAGACGGAGCGCAGGGAAGCGACCTGCGCAAAGGAAGGCAATATAGAATATTGGACTTGTGAGGACTGCGGGAAAATCTTCCGGGACGAGGCAGGGGCGGAGGAGATTGCAGATTTGGCAGAGACCGTTCTGCCCCAGCTTGCAGAGCATGTATGGGATGGCGGCGCAATCACCCGGAAACCTTCCTGCACAGAGGAGGGGATTCGCACCTATACCTGCAGTGTGTGCCAGGAGAGTCAGACGGAAGCCATTCCGCCGGTTGGACACAAGTATAAGGACAAGGTTACCAAGGCTACGCTGAAAAAGTCTGGGAAAATCGTCAATCAATGCTCTGCCTGCGGGAAAGTCAGGAAGCGGACGGCCATTCCCCGGATTAAGAAGATAACGCTTTCTCACACATCTTGCACTTATAATGGGAAAATCCACGCCCCGAAGGTGAAGGCTGTGGACGCCGAAGGCAAGAAAATCAGCGCCAAGTATTATAAGGCAGAGAATGCGAAAGCGAAAAATGTGGGGACCCATAAGGTGAAAATCACTTTCTGCGGCAGGTACAAGGGAAGCGTTGTAAGAAAATTCAAAATCAAGCCTAAGAAGGTCTCCATTGTCAGCCTGGCCGCTGAAAAAAAGGGGTTTACAGTCAAATATAAGAAACAGTCCAAGCAGTGCAGCGGCTACCAGCTGCAATATGCAAAGAACCCCAAGTTTTCCAAGGCTGTGAAGGTGAAGCTGAAACAGGGCGTTTCCAAAAAGAAAATCAGCGGCCTGGAAAACAACACGGTTTATTATGTGCGCATGCGGGCATATAAAAAAGTGAGGGAGGATGGGAAGGTCCAGACTTATTTTTCCGCATGGTCTAAGAAAAAGAAAGTGAAGACCAAGGATGTGAAGCTTGTCTGCATCGACGCCGGGCACCAGCAGAGGGGCGACAGTTCCCTAGAGCCAATTGGGCCTGGGGCTTCTTCTTTCAAAGCGAAAGTTGCGAGCGGCACCAGCGGCGTGGCCACTGGAAGGCCGGAGTACCAGCTGACCTTAGAGGTTGCTTTAAAGTTGCAGGAAGAGCTTGTGCGGCGCGGCTATGACGTCCTGATGACCCGAACCACCCATGAGGTCAATATCAGCAACAGCGCAAGGGCGGCAATCGCCAACAACGCCCGGGCAGATGCCTTTGTCCGTATCCATGCAAACGGTTCTGGCAGCGCGGCTGCAAGCGGCGCCATCACCATCTGCCAGACGCCTGCCAATGCCTACTGCGGAGCCTATTACGGCCAGAGCAGGAGGCTTTCCGAGCAGGTCTTGGCGCATTTTGTGGCGGCCTGCGGCTGCAAGAACGGAGGCATCTGGGAGACGGACACGATGAGCGGCATTAACTGGTGCAGCGTCCCTGTCACAATCCTTGAGATGGGCTATATGACCAACCCTGCGGAAGACCGCCTGATGTCTGACCCTGCATACCAGGGCAGGATGGTGCAGGGGATTGCGAATGGCATAGACGCTTATTTTGCGCAATAACATGAAATCTATCCGAGGATTAAGGGAAACGGCATCTGCAAAGGGAGGTTTGCAGATGCCGTTTCGTATGGCCTATAAGTGGAACGTAGTCCCGGTCTTTCCTTGGATGGCGTCCCTGGATTTCTCCAATAAGGTAATCAGGGCGGTGCGCCCAGGCTTGGAGCCGGCGAAGTCTACGGCTGCCTGCACCTTGGGCAGCATGGAGCCAGGGGCGAAATGCCCTTCGCTGATATATTGCCTGGCCTCCTCTACGGATACGTCGCGCAGCCATTTCTCATCGGGCGTTCCGAAGTTTAGGGCTACTTGCTCTACGGCGGTCAGGATAATCAGGAAGTCGGCGTCCAACTCCTTGGCCATCAGGCAGCTGGCAAAATCCTTGTCAATCACGGCGCTGGCTCCTTTTAAGTGATTGCCTTGGCGGATGACAGGGATCCCGCCGCCGCCGCAGGCAATCACCAGGTCGCCGGAATCCACCATGGTGCGGATGGTGCCGATTTCAATGATTTCCACAGGCTTGGGGGAGGCCACGACCCTGCGGTAGCCGCGGCCGGCGTCTTCCTTCATGATATAGTTGTATTTTTCCTCCATGGCTTTGGCCTGTTCGGCGGATACGAATTTGCCGATGGGCTTGGAGGGGGACTGGAAGGCGGGGTCGTCGGGGTCTACCCGCACCTGGGTAATCATGGTTGCTACGGGAATGTCGGATATGCCCCGGTTCAGCAATTCTTCCCGCAGGGCGTTCTGCAGGTCATAGCCAATGTATGCTTGGCTCATTGCCACGCAGACGGAAAGAGGGGTGTTGGGCTGGTTGTCATCCTCATGGGTCAGGGCAATCATGGCGTTGTTGACCATGCCCACCTGGGGGCCGTTTCCGTGGGCCACGACCACTTCACAGCCTTCTTCCATCAAGTCTACGATGGCTTTGGCGGTGATTTTTACGGCTTTCATCTGTTCCGGGAGGGTGTTGCCCAAGGCGTTTCCGCCTAGGGCAATGACAATGCGTTTCTTTTTTTCCATGGCTTGAAAAGTCCTTTCGTTTTCAGATGGGATTATTCAAATATCCTGGGGGTGGATTTCGCTTCTAATTTTTTGAGGATTTCCGCCGGGTCTGCAAATTTAGCAAGGAAAATCATGGCGGCGATAATGTAGGGCTTGAAGCTGGCTTCTTTGTACAGGGGATCGCGGTAGCGGTCAAATACGGAAGCGTCCACTTCCCCTTCCTTGCAGCTTACGCCGGAAATGTCGGCGGGGAGGCAGTGCATGTAGAGGGCCTTGCCGTCTTTCGTGGTGGCCATCAGCTCTTCCGTGCATGCCCAGTCTTTGTGTTGGGCGTTTTGAGCCAGCAGTTCCTTCTCCAGAGCCTGGATGCCTTCCGTGTCGCCGTTTCCGTACAGCTCCGTGCGCTTTTCCATGGCGGCGAAGGGAGCCCAGCTCTTGGGGTATACGATGTCGGCGTCTTTGAATGCTTCCGCCATGCTGTTGGTCTTGGTGAAGGTGCCGCCGGATTTTTTGGCGTTTTCTGCGGCGATGGCTTCGACTTCTGGGAATATCTCATAGCCTTCCGGGTGTGCCAGCACCACGTCCATGCCAAAGCGCGTCATCAAGCCGATGATTCCTTGGGGGACGGACAGGGGCTTCCCATAGGAGGGAGAATAGGCCCAGGTCATGGCCAGCTTTTTGCCCTTCAGGTTCTCCACGCCGCCAAATTCATGGATGATATGGAGCATGTCGGCCATAGCCTGCGTGGGGTGGTCGATATCGCATTGGAGGTTTACTAAGGTGGGCTTCTGCTCTAAGATGCCGTCTTTGTTCCCCTGGGTTACGGCGTCTACCACTTCATGCATGTATTTGTTGCCCTTGCCGATGTACATATCGTCGCGGATACCGATGACGTCAGCCATAAAGGAAATCATGTTGGCTGTCTCCCGCACGGTTTCCCCATGCGCCACTTGGGATTTTCCTTCGTCCAGATCCTGCACCTTGAGGCCAAGCAGGTTGCAGGCGGAGGCGAAGGAGAACCGGGTGCGGGTGGAGTTGTCGCGGAACAGGGAGATGCCCAGGCCGCTTTCAAACACCTTGGTGGAGATGTTGTTCTCCCGCATGAAGCGGAGCGCGTCGGCAACGGTGAACACGGCTTCCAATTCCTCATCCGTCTTTTCCCAGGTCAGAAAGAAGTCCCCATTGTACATCTCCTTAAAGTTGAGTTTGTTCAGCTTATCAATATAATCCTGTAATGTCTTCATTGCAAATCCTCCTGATTTTATAATCTCTATGTTTTTGTATGTACCGAGCCTAATATTTTTCATGGTTCCGCCCAAGCGAAAGCATCTGCTATTTGCAGTATTCTGTTGGAAGGGCTGCGTAGACGGCGGCGCAGGTCACCAGGTCTTGCTTCCAGGTTTTTTCATTTGGAGCGTGCGCCTGCGCTTCTGCCCCAGGGCCGAATCCGATGCATGGGATATTGTTGCGCCCCATAATGGAGACGCCGTTGGTGGAGAAGGTCCACTTGTCTGTCAAAGGGCGAGCCTGGCGCATGGCGAGGGTCTCTGGCGCTCCGATGCGCTTTTCGCCGTAAAGGCCGGTGTAAGCGGCTTCTAAGGCTTTTGTCACCTTATGGTCTTTGGGGATTGCCCAGGTTGGGAAATAGCACTCAATTTCGTATACGCATCCTGTGTAAGAGGGTCTGTCGTAATGGTACATGGATACCTTTACGTCATCGCCGTATTTCTTTACGCTGGGGAGTTCCCGGATTTCCTCTAAGCAGCTCTCCCAGGTCTCGCCGAAGGTCATGCGGCGGTCCAGGGAAATGGAGCAGGAGTCCGCCACGGCGCAGCGGCTGGGGGAGGTGTAGAAAATCTGCGAGGTGGTCACGGTGCCCCTCCCCAAAAAGCGCGCCTCTTCCCAATCCTTGTTGTATTTGGAATCCAGCATTTTTACAAGGCCCTTAATCTCTGTGCCTTCCTCAGCATCGTTCTCATTCAGCGCCCGGATGTCCTGCAGGATGTCAGCCATTTTATAGATGGCGTTGTCACCGCGCTCTGGCGCAGAGCCGTGGCAGGAGACGCCCTTCACGTCCACGCGGATTTCCATGCGCCCCCGCTGCCCCCGGTAAATTCCGCCGTCTGTAGGCTCCGTGGACACCACGAATTCCGGGCGCACCTTGTCTTCGTTGATGATGTACTGCCAGCAAAGGCCATCGCAGTCCTCTTCCTGGACGGTGCCTACGACCATGACCTTTACGCCTTCTGGGATTAAGCCCAGGTCTTTCATAATCCTTGCGCCGTAGACTGCGGATACGATGCCGCCGCATTGGTCAGAAACGCCCCGGCCGCCGATTTCCGTCTCGTTTTCATAGCCCTCGTAGGGGTCGAAATCCCAGTTTTCCCGATTGCCGATGCCTACCGTGTCAATATGGGCGTCATAGGCGATAATCTTATCGCCGGTTCCCATATAGCCGATGACATTTCCCTGGGGGTCAATCTGCACTTCATCAAAGCCGACCTTTTTCATCTCAGCCGCAATGGTGTCGATGTGGGCCTTCTCATCGCAGCTTTCCCCTGGGTTGCGCACGATGGCGCGCAGGAATGCGTTCATGTCTGTGCTGTAGCCTTGCGCTGCTTCTTTTATTTTGTCAAAATCATACATGGTGGTTATCCTCCTTAAGGTTTTATGGGTGATGGTTTGTCTAAATATTGGCAAATGGATCTCTTGGTGTGCCGCACAGCCCTTCCCAGGCAATCTCGCGGTATCTGTCTGGGTCTGTATCCCCTTCGGAGGATACCAAAAGCACGCGGGAGCGTTCGTTTAGGTTTAAGGATTCCTTCAGTTCCTGGTAGGCAGGGTCTGTCATCAGTGCATGGACAAGCCCCAAGGTGACAGAGCCGGATTCACCGGAAATGACCCGCGGATCCTGGCCGATGGGGGCGCCGTAAATGCGGGTGCCGTTGGCGCTTACCCAGTCTGGGCAGGAGACAAAAGCGTCTACATGGTTGCGCAGGATATCCCAGGATACGGTGTTGGCTTCCCCGCAGGCCAGTCCTGCCATAATGGTCA
>CAOKUK010000175.1 GCA_948472595.1 uncultured Eubacterium sp. | reverse complement strand
TAGCGCAGGACATGGGACTCAACATTCACGATGTTTGCCGCATCCGAAATCATATAGCGTGCGTTCTCCACCTTTTTACCTCCTTTTTGGGATTATTTTCCGGTAACCGGATTTGTCCCGCCAGCCTGCCCCCGGCGCTGCCGGACGGCTCCGCTGGCTTGTCCCTTTTGCTATTACCATTGTAACGATTTATGCCTTCCGTTACAATCTTTTTTCATCGTGAAATAATGACAAGAAAAAACAGATACCCTCTGAATGGGAAGGATATCTGCTTTCTTTGGCACCATATGCTATTTTTTGCGCCAATCGCCAATCAGATTCCCCTGCCGCAGGCATTCACCTCCGCTCCATGTTCACAAACTTTGTGAACTGGGGCAGCCATACCAGGTTGATTGTGCCGATAGGGCCGTTCCTCTGCTTGGCAATGATAATTTCCGCAATGTTCTTATCCGTTGTATCTTTATTGTAGTAGTCGTCCCGGTAGAGGAACATGACCACATCCGCATCCTGCTCGATGGCGCCGGATTCCCTTAAATCCGATAGCATAGGCCTGTGGTCTGGCCGCTGCTCCACCTGGCGGCTCAGCTGGGACAGGGCCACCACCGGCACCTTCAGCTCCCGGGCAAGGCCTTTTAAGGAACGGGAAATTTCGGAAATCTCCTGCTGCCGGGAATCTGACCGCCCGGCGCCTGACATCAGCTGCAGGTAGTCAATGATGATCAGCTTCAAATCATGCTCAAGCTTGTACTTCCTGCATTTGGAGCGCAGCTCTGGGATGGAGATTCCAGGCGTGTCGTCTATAATCAGCTTGGAGCGCCCTATCACGCCCGCCCCTTCAATCAGCTTCTCCCAGTCTGTGTCTGCCAAGTTCCCTGTCCGCAGAAGTTGGGCGTCCACGCGGGACTCCAGGGAGAAAAGGCGATTGACCAACTGCTCCTTGGACATTTCCAAGCTGAAGATGGCCGTGCACAGATTGCTGTGGAAGGCCACATATTGGGCGATATTCAACACGAAGGCCGTCTTGCCCATGGAAGGCCTTGCCGCAATCAGCACCAAGTCCGAGGGCTGCAGGCCGGAGGTGCGGTAATCCAAATCCGTGAAGCCTGTGGCAATCCCCGTCACATTCCCCTCGGTTCTGGAAGCCTGCTCAATCTTTTCCAAAGCGTCCAGCACCACCTGCTTGATGGGCACAAAATCGCTGCCGCCCCTGTTTTGGAGGAGGTTGAACACTTCCCGCTCCGTGCCGGCCAAGATATCGTCCAGGCTGTCCCTATCCAGGTAGCACTGATTGGCGATGTCCTCTGTCACTTTAATCAGCTTGCGCAGCATTGCCTTTTCCTTCACGATATTCGCATAGTACTTCACATTCGCAGAGGTGGGGACAGCCGCCACCAACTCCCCGACAAACTCCAGGCTGCTCACCTCCGGCGGCACGTCCTTTTTCTGCAGGCGCTCTTGGAGGGTCACCACATCCACAGGCTGGCTCTCATTGTAGAGCTCCGCCATGGCCTCAAACAAAAGCCCATACTGCTGATGGTAGAAATCTTCCCGCAGCAGCAGCTCCGATGCAGCCATGACCGCCTCCCTGTCCATAATCATGGCGCCAATGACCGACTGCTCCGCCTCTAAGCTATTCGGCATCATGCGCCTGATCAGGCCTTCTTCCATAAAAGCCTCCTCTTCTAACAGCGAAAGGGCTTCCAACCTATCCCGGTTTTCCGCCCTGCTGCAAATTACTCTGCCTCCACCTTAACTTTCAACGTCCCCGTTACCTTCGGGTGGTATTTTATCGTAACCTCATATACGCCAAGCGACTTCAGGCCGCCTTCCGGAAGCTGCATCTTCTTCTTATCCAGCTCCAAATCCAGCTGCTCCTTCGCCGCTGCGGAAATCTCCTTGGTGGAGACGGAGCCAAATGTCTTGCCGCCTTCCCCGGTTTTCAAGGTGACCGCCACTTCCTTTTCGCTGACCTTAGCGGCCAGAGCCTGGGCTTCTTCCAGCTGCTCCTTCGCCATTTTTGCCTCATGCTGGTTCTTGAGCTTCAAATCATTCAGGTTCTTCTTATTCGCCTCAACGCCCAGCTTCTTGGGCAGTATCATATTCCTTGCATACCCATCGCTGACCTTTACCACATCCCCCTTTTTCCCCAAGGATTTTACATCCTCCAACAGTATCACTTCCATGATGTTCCTCCTCTCTGTCTTTCTGGCCTTCTGTCTTTTATCTAATCCGCTTTGCTTTCATCCATGCTCAGACCTCAATGTCCCCTTCTTCCAGCATCTGGTCTAAGGTCTTCTGAATCCGCCATTTGGCTTCATTTACGGTGCAGTCTGTCAGCTGTGCCCCAGCCACGTTCAAGTGCCCGCCGCCCCCCAGGCGCTCCATAATCAGCTGCACATTGATTTCATCTATGGAGCGGGAGCTGATATAAATCTTGCCATTGTATTCCGTCAGCACGAAAGAGGCCTTAATCCCCACAATATTCAAGAGCTCATTGGCCGCCTGCGCCCCTGCGATGGTGGGGCTCTCCACCCTGCTGTCCGCTGGGCAGACGGAAATGGCGAAGGCTCCCTGGTAGACCTCCGCATGGCGCACGGCCTCCGCCCTGGCCTTATAGGCCGCCATGTCATCGCGCAAGAGCTTACGCACCCGGGTCACCTCTGCGCCGCAGCGGCGCAGGTAGGCTGCCGCCTCAAAAGTCCGCACGCCGGTCTTCGTCATAAAGTTGTTGGTGTCAATCAAGATGCCGGCATATATGCTGTCCGCCTCATTGGGCTTCAAATGGATATTGTCATTAAAGTACTGCAGCACCTCCGCCACCATCTCGCAGGTGGAGGACGCATAAGTCTCGATATAGGAGAGAACCGCTCCCTCAATGACCTCGCTGCTCTGTCTGTGGTGGTCAAATACAACGATGGTCTTCGTGCGCTTCAAAAGCTCCGGGCACTCCGTATAATTCGGCCGGTTGGTGTCCACGACCACCATCACGCTCCCGTATTCCACAAGCTCCAGAGCTTCTTCGCCGCTTACGAACAAATCCGCCGGATATCCCTTCTCCTCCGTAAAGCACTCCTTCATGGGGCGCAGGGAGGATGTGACCGTGTCCAGCACGATATGGGCTTTCTTGCCCATGACCCGAGCCATGCAGAAAATGCCAATGGCGGACCCAAAAGCGTCCATGTCGCTGATGCTGTGGCCCATAATAAAGACTTCTTCCCTGGTCTCAAAGATCTCCCGCAAGGCATGGGCCTTCACCCTTGCCTTTACCCGGGTCATTTTCTCCACCTGCCTGGACTTTCCGCCAAAGTAAGAGACCTTCTCCCCATCCTTTATGACCACCTGGTCGCCGCCCCTGCCTAGGGCAAGGTCGATTGCCATACGGGAATACTCATACCTCTGGCCGTAGGTGGAGCCGCTGACCCCAAGGCCAATGCTTAAAGTGACGGCCATTTCGTTGCCCACCTTAATGGTCTTGACGTCCTCCAAGATGCTGAATTTGTCCTGCTCCAGCTCGCTCAGGTATTTATGCTTAAACACCACATAATACTTGTCCTTTTCTATCTTCTTGATGATGCTGTCCCGCTCTGAGAAATATTTGCTCACCTTCCGGTCCACCAAAGCCACCAGCAAGGAACGCTTCACTTCCTCAATGCTGTCCAAAGCCTCCTCATAATTGTCAATGTAAACCCATGCGGACACGAGCTGCTGCTCCTGGTTTTCCTGGATATACTGGTGCAGCTCCGTCTCGTCGAACAGGTACAGGCTCATAAGGAACTGCCCGTCCCCCTCCAAGTTCAGCAAGCCATTCTCTTCCTCTGACTCGTCAAAATAAATCTTGTCAACCTTTACCCGGTAAAACCGCTCATGCCATTTCACCTGGATATCGCTCTTGCCGTCATTCTTCTCCAAAAGCTCCCGAGTCACAGATGGGAAAATCGTGGCGATGGATTTATGGTATTTTTTGTCCTTTTCCGTGATTACGGAAAAAGACTCGTTCATCCACAGAATCTTGCTGTTGTAATCCAAAAGCGCATAAGGCACCTCAAACTCATCCAGAAGCTTCTTCTGGACAATCCCGTATTGGGTGGCGAAATTAATCACCTCATTGCGCACCATGGATTTGTTGGCCATAAAAAGCGCTGTCACAATCAAGAAATACAGCAGGCCAAATATGGCGACGCAAACCCCGGCCTTTCTGTCGAAATAATAGAGAGGCACATCCAAGACAACGATTAGAACGGTCAATATCATCGGCCAGTACATATAATTGCCCAACTGCCCTCCGGGGTGGTTTTTTCTCTTCATCTATCCTCTCCCAGCTTCCGCTAAAAGCCACACGGCCCTTACAGAAATCTGTAAGGGCCGTTATCACGGATCATCAGTCTGTTACATATGGCATCAAAGCGACGTGCCTTGCCCGCTTAATCGCAACCGTAAGCGCCCTCTGGTGCTTTGCGCAGTTCCCGGTAATCCTTCTGGGGAGAATCTTGCCCCTCTCAGAGATGTACCTTTTGAGCTTGTTGGTGTCCTTATAGTCAATCACATTGTCCTTGCCGCAGAATGCGCACACCTTCCTCTTCCTGCGCATCCCGCCCCTCCGCTTCATGGGAGAATCGCCTCTGTCACTTTTATTGTAAGCCATCTTTCCTACCTCCTAATCTTAACTAAAGGGTAATTCCTCATCTATCTCATCCGGGATGTTCATGAAGCCATCCCCAACTGCCGCATTCGGCGCAGGCTTCCCTGCCGGCTGGAAGCCACCGCCGTAGCCATCCGCCCCCTGCTGGAAGCCGCCGCCATTGTGATAGCCCTCACTGGCAGCCTTGCTCTCTGCAAATTCTTGGTCTTCCACCACCACGTCCGTGGTGTATACCTTTTGGCCTTCCTGATTCGTATAGCTCCCGGTCTGAATCCTCCCGGTCACGACAACCTTCGTGCCCTTGCGCAGGTATTTCTCTGCGAACTCGCCGCTCTTGCCAAACGCCACACAGCCGATGAAATCTGCCGTCTGGTCGCTGTCGCGCCGAAAACGCCTGTCCACCGCCAGCGTATACCTGGCGACTGCCATTGGCGCCTCGCCCTGTGAATAGCGGACGTCCGGATCCCGGGTCAACCTTCCCATCAGTATTACCTTATTCATATGATCTCCTCTTTCTACTGCGCATCCTGCTGCTCTTCCTCTGCCTGCACCGGCTGCACTTGTCTGGGATCCTGCTTTACACATAAATAACGCAGCACATTGTCCATAATGCGCAGGCGTTTTTCAATTTCAGCCGGGCATTCTGCATCTGCGTCAAACTGGATAAAGTAGTAGAATCCTTCTCTCATTTTCTGAATCTCGTAAGCCAGCCTTTTCTTACCCCATTCATCTACATTGGTGATTACGCCGCCGAAACGGGTAATGTACTCTTTCACTTTCTCTACTACTTCGGCTCTTGCCTCATCCTCGATCTTCGCATTCACAACCAGCGCTACTTCATATTTGTTCATGCTCATCGTACCTCCTTTTGGTCTCCGGCCCCTGGTCTTCTGTCAGGAGCAAGGGTTAAATTAATATATCACGATTCGTTATTCTACCATATTTATCAATTATTTGCAAGTACCCTGTCCAAAAATTTTTGTATCCTTCCATAATATGTATGCGGATCTTTGTCCTGCGACTGGGCATGCCCCGCGTCCTCCACAAGCAGAAGCTCCTTTTCGCAGGCGGCCGCACGGTACAGCTCCTCTGTCATCTGCACGGATATCATAGCATCCGCTTCCCCATGGATAAACAACGTAGGGATCTGGCTTTGCCGAACGGCGGCAAGGGCAGAAGCATCCTTCAGGTCATAGCCGCCCCGCAGGCGCAGCATCAGGCAGGCGCTGTCCACAAGGGGAAACGGGGGGAGGCCAAACCATTCCCTGATTTTCTCGCCAAACATGGCATAGGCTTCCGTATAGGCGCAGTCAGAAA
>CAOKUK010000174.1 GCA_948472595.1 uncultured Eubacterium sp. | reverse complement strand
CGTTTCTCTTTTGAGAAACTACACAATGTGAAACAGGCTGAAGCCTAACAAGAAAAACCCCGCTGCTCCACAGCGGGGTCTTAAGTCTATGCTCCGTTTTGGCCGGTGCTGACCATGCGGCCACAGGCGCATAGCACCGCAGCCCAAATGAACATCTTCTTAAAAGAACATATGGTTTCCGATTACGATTCCGCCAGCGCCTGGGGTTGCCCTACGGAAATTCAGGGCGCCTCCTACATTGCTGGCTCCATTGATGGCTTCCTGAGCCGCCTGCATGCAGCTGCCAGAAATGCTTCCGCTTGCCAGCACGCTTGCCAATGCGCCAGAGGATGCCGGCGTAAACTGCCCGCCCTGGTAAATCACGCCGGAAATGCTCCCAGCATACCCAGCCCGCAGGCGGTTCATAACAACGGCGCCTACTGCAAGCTGTCCCTCGTAAGGCTCTCCGCCTGCCTCGCACTGAATCAATGCGCCCAATAAGGTCAAATCATCATAAGATGCTGCCACTGCGCCTCTCTGGCTCATGCTGCCGCCTTGTGAAGCTGCCTGCTCCTGCTTTGCCCTTTCTGCCTCTTCGGCTGCAATTGCCGCCATTTCTTCTTCTATCGAGATGGCTCTTCCCAGCTCCAGCTCTGTATCTACATAGTCTGCGCTGACATATCCGCTGCCTTCCTCGGTCTTCACGGCAATCCAGCCCTCTACCTTGGGAGCCTCTGCGTCAACCTCCAGCTTGCCCCCTTCTTCCATAACATCCAAAATGTCAATCTCCTCGGAAGAGGATGCCTCCGCCCGTACCCTGACGCCGCCGGTAGATGCAATCGCATAAGCAGTCCCCACTTCATTTGCCAGCTCCTCTGCCTCCAGGCCTGTCACGCAGAACTCATTCTTCACATAGCCCTCTACATCACCAGAACGAACCTTTGTCCACGTATCGCCTTTTTCTTCAATCTTCGCCAAGTCGCCCTTGTGAAGCTTCCCTGCCACCTCTGCATCATCGGAAGGCTCCCTGCGGATGTTCAGATATTCCTCTACGTTTGGCAGCAGCTTCGCTGCCCAGGGAGAAACTTCCTGATTCTCCGTCTTCAGCATCTCCACCTTAGCCACTGCTGTTTCTTGGGAATCCTCTTTCTCGGAATCACTTTCCTGCTCCTTCGAAAGGCCGCCATCCTGGACTGCCTCTTTCGAAACTTCCCCTTCCTGAGCCGCCCCTTTCTCCTGGATGCCTACGGCTTCCTGGGCAAAAGCTCCTTCGCTGCTGGCCACTTGCTGTAAATTGCCTTCCTCTGTATCGCCAAGCTCCTTCTTGAGGGCGTTGCTTTTCTCTGCATTCCCTGCCTCATTCTCCTGTGCCTGCTCGATATGCTCAGACTGAACGGCAGCTTTCCCTGCCAAAGCCTCGCCCTCCAACTGGGAGATGCCGCTCTCTAACAGGACTGTGCCCTCTTCGCCAGACCCTGCAAGCTGTGCCTGCTCTTTTGCTGATGTATCGCTTGTGTTTCCTTTTATGTTATCCAGCGCAGAATTCCCTTTTGCCAAAACTACATTTGCTTGGGAAGCCTCCTTCTGGGCAATCGCTTCTTCTGCGGCAGCCAAAGCTGCTGCCATCGCTCCCTCTGTCCTGTCAAAATACCTTACCGGTTCTGCTGCTAATTCTACCGCCTGGCTACTAAGCTGTGTGCGAGTTCCATAATTTGTGCCACAGACTGAGGAAAGTGTCAGAGCTAATGAAAAAGTCACAACCATTCCACTTTCCATAACCTTCTTATCGAATTTCATTTCAACCTCCTGATATCCACATAACATATATTAAGAGCTTATACGTTATTTTAATCAAATTTATTACATTTGTTACAAATTTATTACAATATAGCAGACATTCCGTAACTTGTCAAGTGTTTTTGTAAAAATTGATACACGGACAAAGGCGTCTTGGTTATGCAATGGGGTATTCCCAAAGAAAATAATATAGAAATTTCCATGGATATGCAAAGAGGACAATCTATTTTATAGATAGGAAAGAGAAAAAGCTGCCATGCCAAGGGGCTCTCTGCCTCCGTTGCTGCTCTGGCAGCTTTTCTCTTTTCAGATATTAAGGCCTTCCGCCTTATTGTTGACACTCCCCATAGAAACAAGGGGGATTCGGATAAGCTGGAAAAACAAGCCTTACAGGCGCTTTAACAATTCTTCTCTTTCTGACTCATAGCCCGGCTTGCCCAGCAAAGCAAACATGTTGCGCTTATAGCTTTCTACTCCGGGCTGGTTAAATGGATTCACCCCTAAGAGGTATCCGCTCAAGCCGCAGGCAAATTCGAAGAAATAGAATAATTGGCCTAGGTAGAACTCATTCTGTTCTGGGATATTGACAACCAAGTTCGGCACATTCCCGTCTGTATGAGCCAAAATTGTGCCGTTCATGGCATTTTTATTCACAAAATCCATATCCTTGCCGGCAAGGTAATTCAAGCCGTCCAAATCCACAGGCTCCTCCTGGATTTCTATGGTGCTGCGAGACTTTTCTACATTCATAACTGTCTCAAACATAATCCGGGCTCCATCCTGGATAAACTGCCCCATGGAATGCAGGTCTGTGGTCAAATCCACGGATGCCGGGAAAATGCCCTTCTGGTCTTTGCCTTCGCTTTCGCCGTAGAGCTGCTTCCACCATTCTGAGACATAATGCAGGCTTGGCTCATAATTCGCAAGCACTTCCACCGCTTTGCCTTTCCGCAGCAGAATATTCCGAAGGGCTGCATACTGCATGGCATCGTTCTCTTCAAAGGGCTTATTCAAGGCAAGCTCCCGCCCTGCCGCTGCGCCTTCCATCAATTTGTCGATGTCCGCACCGCTGGCTGCGATTGGCAGAAGGCCAACTGCGGTCAATACGGAAAAACGCCCGCCGACATCATCCGGAACCACAAAGGTCTCATAGCCCTCTTCTGTGGCAAGGTTTTTCAATGCGCCCCTTGCTTTATCCGTAGTGGCGTAAATCCGCTTCGCAGCGCCTTCTTTGCCATATTTTTTCTCCAGGAGCCCTTTGAATACCCGGAACGCAATGGCCGGCTCTGTGGTAGTCCCAGATTTAGAAATCACATTGACAGAAAAATCCCGATCCCCTATCACCTCTAACAGGCCTGCAAGGTAAGCGCTGCTGATGCTGTTCCCCGCATAATAAATCTCAGGCGTCTTGCGGGCTTCCTTGGATAAATTATTGTAGAAGCCGTGGCGCAGAAATTCAATCGCTGCCCTGGCGCCTAAATAGGAGCCGCCGATTCCAATGACTACCAACACATCAGAATCCCCCTGAATCTTCGCAGCCGCCTGCTTAATCCTGGCAAATTCCTCTTTATCGTAATCCACCGGCAAATCCAGCCATCCCAAAAAGTCATTTCCAGCTCCAGTCCTAGACATCAGCACTTCTTTGGAATCCCCTACTAATTTTGCCATATAGGAAATTTCCTCCTGGCTGATAAAACCAGCTGCCTTTCCATAATCAAATGTTACTTTTCCCATGATTCCCACTCCTTTTTTGTTTTTATTATAAACTTTGTAAAATCTATACAAAATATTGTAGCAAATCATGTAAAAACAGTCAATATTTTCCTACTTTAGTTTCTGATGAATTTCATCCAGCTCCTCCTGGGAGAGCTCCAGGTGGTTCCAGCAAAGCTTATCCTGGTTCCCATCCCCTTCATACCTGGGAATCAGATGCATATGGAAATGGAACACTGTCTGCCCGGCCACCTCCCCATTGTTCTGCACTAAGTTAAAGCCGTCGCAGCCCAAAGCCTCCGTCATATGGGCTGCAAGGTTTTTGGCAAGCACCATTGCCTTGCCGGCCATCTCCTCCGGGAGCTCATAAATATTGGCATAATGCTCTTTGGGGATAATCAGAGCATGTCCCTTCGTGGCTGGGCTGATATCCAGGATAACCCGAAACTCCTCATTTTCATAAATGGTCTTTGAGGGAATTTCCCCAGCTGCAATTTTGCAAAAAATACAATTTTCATCCTTCATTTTTATCCTCCTAATATCCAATCATCTCAACAGACGATGGATTCTCTCTTTAACTGAATCTAAAAATCTGATCCAGCATCTTCAGGTTCTTCAAATTCCCCTTAGCAGTCATTTCCCCTGTCATAAAGGCTCGCTGGAATGTCATCCTGCCCTGGATAATGCCATCCATCACCGCAGGCGACAGTTTCGTATACACATCAACCCTCTCCCCCTGCCCATAGTGGACTTGGATCTCATCATTGTGCACTTCAATGGTAAGAGGCTTCTTCTTCCCATCTATCATAAACAGATAGTTCACGGAAAAATTCTCCTGCGGGACAAAATGCGCTTCCAGCTCCATCAAATATGCCGTATCCTCGTCTTCCTTGGATTGGCCCAACAAATCCTTGAACATGCTGCTCAACTCCTCAATATCCTCTTTCTGCTTTTTCACATAGAGGTCATTGGCCGCATATTTGGAAAGCTGCTCGCTTTCCTGTGGGGTCAGCTCCAGCTGCTGGGTCCGCAGTATCGATTGCTTGACGGCCTGGTTGCTGTTGGGCAGGCTCTTACGCTTCTGAGATATGGCGCGGTAAAGGTTCTCTGCCTTTTTTTCAATTATCACCGTATAGTCATGGTTCATGCGAAAGGAAGCCAAATTTTCCACATACCCGCAGAGCCCGCCGCAAGGAAGGCCTCCCAGCATCTCCCAGGCGCTGGCAAGGGTAATCTCTGCCTCACGCTCCCCATATGTGGTGGACATAACGATTGGCTGCATATAGGTAGAGGAAAACTTTTCCTTGTCCCCATACAGCCAGCAGGCGTCTAGGAACTGCTGCATATATCCCCCGATTCCCAGCCACTCCACCGTCGTGGCCAAAATAATGCCATCTGCATCCTTCATGGTCTGAGGCAGGGTAGAAATGCTGTTTTTGTGCTCATAAATATTATAACGCTCCACTTCTACGCGGAGCTCGGCCAATACCTCCCGCATTTTATCAATGACATAGGATGTCGGGTCATCCAACAAGCCGCGCCCCCCATAATAAATATTCACTTTCATACTAAGGCCTCCAAAATAGCAACGGTTCTGTGTTCTCTCACCTTGTCCTTATGGCCTTGGCAGCCAGCGCTTCAGCCAATATGGAACAGTTACTAAAAATTTTCATTAACCAATAGTATAAAGTCTTTTAAATGCAAAATCAATCCCTATTTCAACAAAACACATATTCTTCACCGCCAAAACGGATATGGTCATCCCTGCACAGTTCCATCCTTTGGTGATATTCCAAAGGGATTCCATTCAGATACGTCCCATTTGTAGAATTCAAATCTTCTATATAATATGCATTTCCTTCTTGAATAATCCGGGCGTGGAGACGGCTAATCCCCCTTGCCTCTATCATTCCATTCACTTGCCCCTTATTTTTCCCTACCAAAAATTCCGTTCTGTCCACAATCAAATCGGGGCATCCATGGTTCCCCTGATAGACTAAAATCCCCTCCGGCTGCTGGCCAAAATCTGCAAGAATCTCTGTCGCATATTTTGGCGGCTCCTTGGCAGACCCCTGGCCTTCTCCATTGGAAGATAGCGGATTGGGTGCGTCTAACCCTGGCTTTTCCCTTTTTTTCGACCAGCGTCTTTTCTCTTTGCCGCCCCTTGCCTCCTCTTTTTCCACTATTGAAAAAGATCCTTGGCATGAATCCTCATCTTTCCTTTGTACGTTCCCTTTTTGCAATCCATTATTAAAAATCGCATCTGTGCAGGCAGACGTCTCAGATTCCCTATCTGATTCTCCCACAGAGCCCCCCTCGCAAAAATATTCCTTCGGGATTCCCCTCACTGGCCTCACTTGAGGTTCTTCTTCCTTACCTTCTTGGAAGTATTCCTTGGGAATTCCTCGCAAGGAACTCACTTGGGGTTCTTTTAACTCCACTTCCATCTCGGTCTGTCCGGTTTCCGGCTC
>CAOKUK010000173.1 GCA_948472595.1 uncultured Eubacterium sp. | reverse complement strand
AGATTCTTACGGTGTAGCTATCGGTCTTCTTGCTGCGGCAATTGGATGTAGAAGGGGCAAGGCGTTCGCGTCTGTCCCTTTTCTGTGAGAAGCAGAAGAAAAAGGCAGCGTATTCAGCGATTGCGGCAGGAAGGCAATAATAACAGGCAAAGGGAGGAAGAGGATGGAGGTTCCGCAACATGTGGCAATTATTTTAGATGGGAATGGAAGGTGGGCAAAGCAGCGGGGCATGCCGAGGAATTATGGCCATGCCCGGGGGGCGAAGAATGTGGAGACAATCTGCCGCGCGGCATGGGATTTGGGGATTAAGTACCTGACGGTCTACGCCTTTTCCACAGAGAATTGGAGCCGCCCGGAGGATGAAGTGAATGCCTTGATGAAGCTGCTGCGCAATTATATGAAGAACTGCATTAAGACGGCTGAGAAGAACAATATGCGGGTGCGGGTCATTGGGGACAAATCAAGGCTTGCGCCGGATATACAGGAAAGCATAGAGAGGCTGGAGGAATTCTCCAAGAGGCAGGATGGGCTGAATTTCCAGATTGCCGTCAATTATGGAAGCCGGGATGAGATGCTGCGAGGCATGCGACGGATGCTCTTGGATTACAGCCAGGGGGGATTTTCCTTGGAGGAGCTGGATGAGCGGCGGTTTGAAAGCTATCTGGATACCAGCGGCATCCCTGCGCCGGATTTAATGATCCGCACAAGCGGGGAGCTGCGGCTGTCCAATTACCTCTTGTGGCAGCTGGCCTACAGCGAGCTTTATTTTACCCCGGTGCCTTGGCCGGATTTTACAAAAGAGGAATTAGTAAAAGCTATTGAGGACTATAATAGTAGGGATAGGCGATATGGCGGGATAAAGGAGGGGTGAAGGTGTTTAAGACGCGGTTGCTGAGCGGGATTGTCTTGGTAGCGGCTGCGATTGCCCTAGTTACGGCGGGGGGCGGCGCGCTGCTGGCAGGGCTTGCCTTGATATCTCTGGCGGGCCAATTTGAGCTTTATCGGGTTTTCCACATGGAAAAGTCTCTGTTGGGGGCGGTGGGGTATGCGGGCACGAGCCTTTATTACCTAAGCCTTTGGGTTCCTTTTCTGCCGGACTTTGAGGCTTTTGCGCTGGGATTGCTGGTGCTTATGATGGCGGCGTATGTTTTTTCTTTCCCCAAGTATAAGGCAGAGCAGGCGTTGGCAGGGTTTGCGGGGGTATTTTATGTGTCGGTAATGATGGCGGGCATATATCAGATTAGGGAGCTTCCGGCGGGCGCCTACTTGGTATGGCTGGTGTTTTTGTGTTCCTGGGGATGCGATACTTGCGCCTATTGTGTGGGCGTTCTGTTTGGGAAGCACAAGATGGCGCCGAGGCTGAGCCCCAAGAAATCCGTGGAGGGCGCAGTGGGCGGCTGTGCGGGCGCCGCCCTCCTGACCCTTTTGTACGGAGCCCTGTTCTGGGAAAGGATGGGGCTGTCCCAAGAAGGGGTGGCTCTTCTGGCTGGGATAGCGGCAGCAGGCGCATTGATTTCCATGGTAGGGGATTTGGCCGCCTCTGCCATAAAACGCAATTATGGGGTAAAGGATTATGGAAAGCTGATTCCAGGGCATGGAGGGATACTGGATCGGTTTGACAGCGTGATCTTTACAGCTCCGGTTATCTATTATTTGGCGAAATATTTTATCGGATAAATGGTGAGGTGGCAAGATGAAGAAGATTGCGATATTGGGCTCTACCGGGTCGATTGGGACGCAGGCCTTGGAGATTGCCCGGGAGCAGCAGGATATTGAGGTTGTGGCGCTGGCGGCAGGGAAAAACGCAAGGCTTTTGGAAGCCCAGGTGCGCGAATTCCGCCCAAAAATAGCGGCTCTTTGGGGCAGGAAGGAGGCCTTGGACCTTAAGGAAAGGGTCAGGGACCTTCCGGTGCGGGTTGTTTCAGGGATGGAGGGCCTTTTGGAGATTGCCGCAATGCCGGAAGCGGAAATCTTGCTTACGGCTGTGGTAGGCATGATTGGAATTAAGCCCACCATTGCCGCAATTGAGGCGGGGAAGGACATTGCCCTTGCCAACAAGGAAACCTTGGTGACGGCGGGGCACATCATTATGCCCCTGGCCAAGGAGCGGGGCGCGCGCATCCTGCCTGTGGACAGCGAGCACAGCGCTATTTTCCAGTCGCTGAATGGCGAAAGGGAGAACGCCATCCATAAGATTCTTCTGACGGCCTCAGGAGGCCCGTTCCGCGGGAAGAAGCAGGAGGAGCTTAGGGAGGTTCAGGTGGAGGACGCTTTGCAGCACCCCAACTGGTCTATGGGCAGGAAAATCACCATAGATTCTGCCACCATGGTCAATAAGGGATTGGAGGTCATGGAGGCGAAATGGCTTTTCGGGGTGGAGCTGGAGCAGATTCAGGTAGTGGTGCATCCCCAAAGCGTCATCCATTCCATGGTGGAATATTCGGACGGCGCAGTCATTGCCCAGCTTGGGCTGCCTGACATGCGCCTTCCGATTCAATATGCTCTGTATTACCCGCAGCGCAGGCCTTTATCCGGGGAGCGGCTGGATTTTTACAAGCTGGCAGGGCTTACTTTTGAGGAACCGGATTTCCAGGCCTTTCCAGGCCTGCGCTTGGCTTTTTCAGCCATGCGGCGGGGCGGCAACCTCCCGACGGCCTACAATGCGGCCAATGAAAAGGCAGTGGCGTTGTTTTTGGACAGAAAAATACATTTCCTGGAGATTCCGGAAATCATAAGCTCCTGCATGGAGCAATGCCATTTTATGGAGAATCCAAGCGTGGAGGACATCCTTGAGACAGAAGCAGGCGTATACGCCTATATAGAGAGCAGGTGGTAGATTTGAATATTGTGATTGCAATTATTATTTTCAGCGTTATAATTTTATTCCATGAGTTGGGGCACTTCTTGTTTGCCAAGCTGAACGGCATCAAGGTAAATGAGTTTTGCTTGGGCCTTGGCCCCACGTTGGTGGGCTTTACGAAGGGAGAGACAAAATATTCCATTAAGCTTCTGCCTTTTGGGGGCGCATGCATGATGGAGGGGGAGGACGGCGACAGCAGCGACGCCAGGGCTTTTGGCAGCAAGTCTGTCTGGGCTCGCATCAGCGTGGTGGCGGCAGGGCCAATCTTTAATTTTATCATGGCCTGGGTCTTTGCTTTGATTGTCATTGGGAGCGTGGGCTATGACCGCCCGGTGCTGACCGGCGTGATGGAAGGGTTCCCGGCAGAAGAGGCTGGGATTCAGGCAGGGGATGAGATTATTTCCATGAACGGGCGCCGCACCCATTTTTACCGCGAGGTCAGCCAGTATTCCATGTTCCACCCTGGCGAGACGGTGGAGCTTGTCTATGAGAGGGGCGGAGAGCGGCACAAGGCCACGTTGACGCCGAAGTTAGATGAGGAATCCGGCAGGGAGCTGATTGGGCTGAACGGGACTTTGGCCAGGAAGCGGGGGAGCGTACTGGAGACGGTGGGGAACAGCTTCTACGAGGTGCGCTATTGGATTTGCAATACGGTAGAGAGCCTGCGCATGCTGGTGACGGGGAAGGTGGGCGTCGATGATATGTCGGGGCCTGTGGGGATTGTGAAGATGATGGGGGACACTTATGAGACGGAGCAGTCCAGCGGGGGGACTTGGATTGCGGTGTTGAGCATGATTAATTTCTCCATTTTCCTTTCAGCGAACTTGGGGATCATGAATTTGCTGCCGATTCCGGCTTTGGATGGGGGGAGGCTGGTGTTTTTGGTTATTGAAGCTGTCCGCAGGAAGAAGATTTCTCCCGAGAAAGAGGGGCTGGTGCATTTTGTGGGGCTGGTGGCATTGATGGCGCTGATGGTGTTTGTGATGTTTAACGATATAAGGAATATTCTTTGAGGCGGAGAGGGGGCGATACCTTATGTGTGCTCAAATAACTCGAAAAAAAACCAAAGCAGTTAAAATCGGCAATAAAACGATTGGCGGCGGCGCTCCTGTTTTGATACAGTCTATGACGAACACAAGGACGGAGGACGTGAAATCTACCATTGGACAAATCCAGCGGCTTACAGCGGCAGGGTGTGAGATTATACGCTGTGCGGTTCCTACCATGGAGGCAGCGGAGGCATTGGGAGAGATTAAGAAGGGCATTACCATTCCTTTGGTGGCAGACATTCATTTTGATTACCGCCTTGCAATCGCCGCTATGGAGCATGGGGCGGATAAAATCCGTATTAATCCTGGCAATATCGGAGATCGCAGGCGCATTCAGTCTGTGATTGATGTGGCGAGGGAGCTTGGGGTTCCTATCCGCGTCGGCGTGAACAGTGGGTCTTTGGAAAAGGAGTTGGTGGAAAAATACCATGGCGTGACGGCAGAAGGGCTTGTGGAGAGCGCATTGGATAAAGTGCGTCTGATTGAGGGGATGGGGTATGGAAATTTGGTTATTAGCATCAAGTCTTCGGATGTCTTGATGTGCGTGAAGGCGCATGAGATGATTGCAGAGCGGACAGATTACCCGCTGCATGTGGGGATTACGGAGGCAGGCACGGTCACCAGCGGGAATATTAAGTCGGCAATTGGGCTTGGCATGATATTAGGCCAGGGGATTGGCGATACTATCCGCGTGTCGCTGACCGGGGATCCCTTGGAAGAGGTGAAGTCGGCTAAGATTATACTGAGGACTTTAGGGCTTCGGAAGGGCGGCATTGAGGTGGTGTCCTGCCCTACCTGCGGGAGGACGCAGATTGACTTGATTGGGCTTGCAAACCAGGTGGAGGATATGGTGGCGGATATCCCCCTGGATTTGAAGGTGGCTGTGATGGGGTGCGCAGTCAATGGGCCTGGGGAGGCAAAGGAAGCGGATATTGGGATTGCAGGCGGCATGGGGGAAGGATTGCTGATTAAGCATGGACAGGTGTATAAGAAAGTAAGAGAAGAAGAGCTGCTGCCGGCGCTTCGGCATGAGCTGCTGCATTGGGGGGAATAGCGGTATGGGCAAGCCTTTTTTTGAGGTGTTTCCAGGCCTAAAGGTGCAGGCGGGGATAGAGGGGCTGATGAAAGGGGTGGAAGTGACAAAGGTGTCCACGAACCATCAGAAAAACCATCTGCGCGTGTACCTGTCGAGTGAGAGGCTGATTGAAAAGTCGGATATTTACCATCTGGAGCGGGATATCAAGCGGCAGCTGTTTCCCAAGCATGATGTTTCCATTAAAATTATTGAGAAATTCCATCTTTCCGGGCAGTACAACCCGCAAAGGCTGATGGATGTGTACAAGAACAGCATCTTGCAGGAATTCCGCATGTATAGCCTGTTGGAATACAGCATGCTGCGTCTGGCGCAGATGGAATTCCCCAAGGAGGATAAGATGCAGATCGTCCTGGAGGATTCTGTGGTGGCAAGGCAGAAATCTGAGGATATGGTGCAGGTCTTAGAAAAGATTATCTGCGAGCGCTGCGGCTTGGATGTGGATATCCAGGTGGGGTATCGGGAGCCTGAGGAAAAGAAGCATAAGAGGAACGGCGAGCTCCTGATCCAGAACCAGGTAAGGCAGATAATCCAAAATTCTTCCATAGGGGCTTCGGAGGGGGGAGAGGCTTATTTGGAGCCAGCAGCCAATGGCGCGCCTGAATTCTTGCATGGAGGGGGAGGCGTCCAAGGTGCGCCTGAATTCCTAGATTGGGAGAATGGCAGCCAAAGTGCGCCTGATTTCTTGGATGGGAAGGGAGGCATAAATGGCGCATCTGAATTCTCGGATGGGAGGGGAGACATAAAGGGCGCATTGCCTGCAAAAGGGAAGGGGGCTGCGCAGAGGGCAGATAAGGGGCGGAAGACTGGCAAGGTGCGGCCTGTTGAGAAGAATAGGGGCTTTTATGGAGGGGGCATTAAGAAGTCGGACAACCCAGATGTGGTATTGGGGCGCGATTTTGACGAAGGGGCTGTGCCCATTGACCAGATTGCGGGGGAAATGGGGGAGGTTGTCGTCCGGGGGAAGGTCTTGAGCCTGGAGACCCGGGAAATCCGCAATGAGAAGACAATCATCATGTTTTCCGTCACGGATTTCACGGATACGATTATGGTGAAGATGTTTGCCAGGAATGA
>CAOKUK010000172.1 GCA_948472595.1 uncultured Eubacterium sp. | reverse complement strand
CGTAAATAAGTTGTAAAGGAAAGCGTAATAATTTTTAAACTGTTTTGTCGTGAGGGGAAGATTGTGACAGGAGTTGGAGAGGCTAAGAATGAATAAAAAGAAGATTGTTGTATCATTTATATTTTGCTGTCTGCTGACGGCGTCTGTTTTTCTTTTCAAATGTGAGGTGAAGGCAGCAGGGCCATATACCTTGCAGATTAACAAAGGCACAAATGTGGTGACGGTGTTCCGGAGCAACGGCACGCCGGAGCGGGCGTTTGTATGCTCCACAGGGCATGACACGCCCCTTGGCACGTTCAATACCAGCCAGAAGCTTCGCTGGCACACGCTGATGGGTCCCAGTTACGGCCAGTACTGTACCCGTATTGTCAATGGCGTGCTGTTCCATTCCGTATGGTATTATGAGAATGGGAATTATGCATCCCAGTCCTACCGGGAGTACAACAAGCTTGGGACCACATGCTCCCATGGCTGCGTGCGCCTGACCGTGGCGGACGCCAAATGGATTTATGACAACTGCCCGCTGGGGACGACCGTTCGGATTATCTACGGCTCATCCGCCAACGACCCCCTCGGGAAGCCGTCCTTTATCCGGGTGCCCACGAATGTAAGCCGGGGATGGGATCCCACGGATCCGCATCCGTCCAATCCCTATCGGAATGCAATGCCTACGATTAATACAAGCGGGGCGCAGAAGACCATTAGCTTTGGCACCCCATTCAATCCGCTTGCAGGCATCAGCGCAAGGGATTCTTTGGGCAATGACATTACCGGAAGGCTCAGCTATGCAGGGAGCGTGGACACGGGAAGGCTGGGAAGCTACCAGATTACATACCGGGTGACGGACGCTTTGGGGCGCACCTCCTATGCAGACGTGATTTATACGGTGGCCGACACCCAGAAGGCGACAATCACCGGCGTGCAGAAGTCCCTGCAGAAGGAATATAACTCCAAGCTTAACGTCAGGAGAGGCATAAAGGCCCGCAATGTGACGGGCGCGAGCCTGACCAAGAGCATAAAAGTGAAGGTGATCTATCCGGGATCCAAGAAGGAAAAAGGCTATTCCAAGAACGTGCTGCAGTTCAAGAAGCTGGGCACATATAAGATTAATTACTATGTGACGAATCCCAATAACGGCCTTTTGACTAAGGTAACCTGCAAGGTGAAGGTGAAGGACACCAAGAAGCCGAAGCTCAGCGGTGTTCCTAGCAAAAAGACCTTGGAGTACAATGCCACCAAGAACCTGCAGTCCGGCATGAAGGCGAAGCTGGTGTCCGGCAAGAACCTGACCTCTAAGGTAATCATTAAGGTGAGGAAGCCGGGGGTTAAGACCTATACGAAGCTTTCTGCAAAGAAATTCAAGAAGTTCAAATTTAACAAGACAGGCACCTGGCGGGTGGCATATATTGTGTCCAACCCCTACAACAAGAAGGCTGTCACCAAGAAAACCACAGTCATTACCGTGAAGGATACGAAGAAGCCGGTAATTTCGGGTGTGGTAAGCGAGAAAGCCGTGGATTACAACTCCATGATGGACTTAAAGTCAGGCGTCACAGCCAAATTGCTGTCTGGCAAGAGCATGACCTCTAAGATTGTGATTAAGGTGAAGCGCCCAGGGACTTCCGTATATGTGGAATTGGATGCATCCGCATACAAGAAGTTTAAGTTTGACGCAGTGGGCACATACTATGTGGCATATTCTGTGGCGAACCCCAACAAGGCTTCCTCTGTGGCCACGAAGAAGATGAAGGTGACAGTTGTAGACAATGGCGCGCCAATCATCACGGGCGTCAGCGAAGACGGCTGCGAGGCAAAGGTGGGCGACCGCATGGATCTGCGGGAGGGCATCATGGCCGCATTGGCTTCCGGCACAGACCTGACAGCAGATATTGCCGTGAAGATTACCGCTCCGGATGGCACCGTGCCAGAATATGTCCAGGGCGAGTACACCTTTGAGCAGATGGGCATTTATACAATAGAGTACTCTGTGGGGAATCCGAATAATCCGGAGGCAGTCGCAGCCGTCGCCATGAAGGTAGTGGTAAGCGAAGGCGAGAATCCGCCGGAAACCCCCGAGAATCCGGAGAACCCCGAGAATCCGAGCCAGCCAGAAGAGAAGGATCCGGCAGAGAACCCAAGCCAGCCAGAAGCGGAGGAAGGCTCTGATGCGCAGGGTTCAGCGGAAGCAAAAGAAGGCTCTGACCTGCAGGAGCAGCCAGAAGCGGAGGAAGGCTCTGATGCACAGGAGCAGCCAGAAGCGAAGGAAGGCTCTGATGTGCAGGATTCAGCGGAAGGAAAGGAAGGCTCTGGCGCACAGGATTTAACGGAGGCGAAGGAAGGCTCCGTTGCACAGGAGCAGCCAGAAGCGAAGGAAGGCTCTGGCTTATAGAATTGGCCGGAAGAAGGAAGAAGAGCTTCATTGGGCTTTTGGAAAAAATTGTGCCCATAACTTGAAATTAACATTAATTTTTAGTTGATAATCGGGGCATAATAGAGTATAATCAAGTTAGCGGATTGGAAAGGAGTATTCCTGGGGTGTTCGATACCCTGCTATTTTGAACCTACATTTTTTTCATGGGATTCCTACATTGCCGATTGGATGCCAGGCCGTCATTACGCAGCGGAAGGCAGAAGAGAGGTTGCGGTTACCCACCTAGCTTAGCTAGGAGTCAAAATTGCAGGAAACGGCATTTTGGGTGTACTTTTAAGAAAAGCAATAAGCTGGTGTTTTCCAGAAGAGAGATTGCTTCTTACGAAAGAGAAAATGTTTTTACAAAAGAGGATTTGCGCAGACGTTTCAAAAGAATATCTTGTAAAAGCACGAAAGACTGGGAAAACAAAAGAGCTTAAGACAGACCAAAGATATATATTTACAGAAGATATTCACCAAAGACAGTTCTAGGTGATATACAAAAGAGGGGAAGGCTGCTTTGCAAAAAGCAGCCTTTTCCTTTTCTAAGGGGACATACACTCCGGCGGTTCAATATAGCGGCATCTTGCTTGCCTAAATCGCCATCTGCTGTGATATTTAACCACCGGAGTAATATTATGAGGGAAACCGGCTTATAATAGAAGTGTATGGCGTATCTGGAAGGCAATGGGCAGTCGAAGCAGCGTTACAGACGTATCAGATGCTTTTGGCCATATAATAAAGAGAGGTAAGGAAGGGCTGTATGGACAGAAGACATTGGATGGATAAAAGGCTCTATACGGCAGGGGCAATGCTCCTTCTGGCATTGTTCTTGGCGATTCTGTTTGCCAGCGTCGTGAAACGGGAGAAGGTAGTCTTAGAATACAGCGATAAATACCTGGCGATGGCGGAGCTGCCCTCCCAGCTGAGTTTTACATATTTCGGGGAAGAGGAATGGAAGGAGAAGGTGAAGGGGATTAATGGGGGAGGGTTGGATGGGAAGCTGACCTATGGGAAGTTAGAGGAGCTGTTAAAGCAGCTGTCTGTGCAGGATTATGTGGAATATGATGCGAAGGGCTCTTGGAAGGATGTGCCCCGGGCGCAGTGGGATGAGGTCTATGCAAAGGTATTGGATTTGCTGGATGTGGATGGGCGCGTTTCCCTGCATGACCTTGTGTTTCTAGAGAAAGATGCGGAGAACGGCCTTTCCCGGAAGCTTACGCAGGAGGGGTATTATGAGGTGGCAAAGGGCGTGGATTATTTCCATTATTATGATATGTACCAGGCCTATGTGATGGATGGGCGCATCATCGGGGTAAAAGGGAGGTGCCAAAAGACAGTTGCTTTGGAGAATGCGTTTGTGCATGAGGCTGGGGATGGGCAGGCGTCAATCCTTTTTGAAGGCCAGGAGATTTCCCTGGATGTGGACGGGCTGGAGGAGGAAATCCATGATACCATTTGCGATATGGAATGGAAGGACGGCAGGGTGGCCGCCGTCTACAAAAAGGAGGATGTGATTTCCGGGAAGATTCTGAGCTTTGATGGCAATAAAATAGAGATTTCTGGCTATGGCGCTTTAGGGCACAGCGGAGACTTGAAAATCTATAAGACATACGGAACCGTGGAGCAGTTGGATGAGTCCAAGCTGCTGGTGGGGAACCTCCAGGCGGATTTTGTGGTGGCAGGAAAGAAGGTCTGCGGCATTATCTTGAAAGAGCCGGCTTCCATGGACAATATCCGGGTGCTGCTGCTGAATGATGAAAGCGGCAGGTACCATGCAGAGCCTATGTTCGTGGCAGATGCAGCCTGCACAGTTACTGTTGGGGATAAGAAAAAGAAATACAAGAAGAACAAGCTGATTCGCATTTCTGAATTTTTCGGGGAGGGAGAAGACTATGTAAAGCTTTCCATGAAAAAGGAGGGCGGGAGGTTTTATTTTTCCAATGGGGAGAAGGAACGCATTTCCTTGGGGTATCGGGGCTCACTGGAAATTCGGAAATACCCGGAGGGGTATGGCGTAGTCAATGAGCTGCCGTTGGAGCAATACCTGTATGGCGTGGTGCCCAGTGAAATGCCGGCTTCTTATGAGCGGCAGGCCTTGTGCGTGCAGGCTATCTGTGCCAGGAGCTATGCCTATATCCAGCTGTTGAACAACGGCTATGCGGCTTTTGGGGCACATGTGGATGACAGCGTCAATTACCAGGTCTATAATAAGCAAGAGGAAGATCCGAAGACAAATTTGGCAGTGGACGATACGGTAGGGGAAGTGATAAAATACCAAGGGGAGGTTGCGGAGGCATACTTTTTCTCCACATCTTGCGGCTTCACGCAGGACATTGGCGTTTGGAACCTGCCAGAGGATGAGGCGCATGGGTATTTGGGCGGGGTCTCCCTGCTGACAGAGGGCAAAGCGCCGGATCTTTCCAAAGAGAAGGCTTTTCGGAAGTTTATCCGCAAAAAGGAAGTACAGGCCTATGACAGCGACAGCCCCTATTTCCGCTGGGAGGCCGTCCTAGACACTGCGGGGAGGCTTGGGGATATCAATGAGGCGATTGCAGCCCGCATCCAGGCCAATGCAGGCAATGTGCAGATATGGAAAGAGGATGGCTCTCCTGGCGCAGAAGGGGATTTGTCCGGGTTTGGGAAAATTGTGGGGATTGCGGCAAAGGAACGGGAGCCTGGCGGCTGCATGCGGAGGCTGTGCATTTCCTATGAGAAAGGGAGCGTGGAGCTGCTTACTGAGTATAACATGCGCTACGTGCTGGGGGCGGCGGCCAGCCAAGTGACGGACCGGGAGGGGAATCCCATTGACATGTCCTTGCTGCCCAGCGCCTGCTGCATGGCAGCCCCGGAGGGGGAAGGGTTCCGCCTGTTCGGGGGCGGCTATGGCCATGGGCTTGGGATGTGCCAGAACGGCGCCAATGGCATGGCCAGGGCCGGCATGAGCTACGTGGAAATTTTAAGGGAATTTTACCATGGCATCACGATTGAGAATATTTATAATGGGGGATAGCAGAGGGAAGCTTAGGGTGCGATAGGAGACAGGGATATGATGTGGAAAGCGATTGCAGGAATCAGGAATTTTATTGGAAAATGCAAAGAGGACGATATCAGCGCCTATGCGGCGCAGTCAGCGTTTTTTATCGTACTGTCTTTGATACCCTTTGTGATGCTGTTCATCTCTCTGGTGCAGTATACGCCGGTGACGGAGGGGATGGTCCTAGAGAGCGTGAACCGGCTGATGCCGGACTATATCTCGCCGTTTCTCATAGGGATTATCCATGAGATTTACAATGACTCCATAGGGATTGTGTCTGCGGCGGCAGTGGCTGCGGTATGGTCTGCGGCAAAGGGCATCCAGTACCTGACCAACGGGCTGAACAAGGTGTACGATATTGAAGAGACCAGGAATTGGCTGTTCCTGCGGTTCCGGGCGATTTTATATACGCTGATGCTGCTGGTGGCCATTGTGACTTCCCTGACGCTCCTGGTCTTCGGGAACAGCCTGCAGCATTTGATCCGGGAATACCTGCCAATCGTGGCGGACATTACCCAAGGCATCTTGAGCCTGCGGGCGCTGATTTTAATGGCGGTGCTGATGCTGTTCTTTGCCATGCTCTTTAAGATGCTGCCAAACCGGAAGGCCGCCATCCGCAGCCAGCTGCCGGGCAGCGT
>CAOKUK010000171.1 GCA_948472595.1 uncultured Eubacterium sp. | reverse complement strand
AACCGCATGCAGGCAGCCCAATAGCCTTTTCTTAATCTTAATTTAAATTCTGAAATCTCTGCCCAGCAAAGACAATCCGGGCAGCATTGCAATTTATGCCAATTATAGAGGGGGAGGCAGGATTTGTCAACCCCTTCCTTTCATAAAAAAATAAATTAGCATTAAGGTTTTCTTAGGAAAAAGCAATGGAATCTTAATGTATCATGCCTGTTTGTCCCTTATAATGAAAACAGGGCGGCCAGTAATTACTATGGCTTGCCCTAACGCCCCCAAAAAATGACAGATTTGTCATGGGAAAGTCACGGGGGCGTCATTTTGGGGAGATATACTGTTTTCAGGCTGGCTTATCCCGGCCGAAGCAATTTCCCCGCCTGTGTAATAGTTTCAGAAAAAAATTGGAATAATAAGGAAGAATGCGGAATTATAATAGAAGGAGAATCGAAAATGGCTGATAAGAAAGATAGAAAAAGGGTGGCAATTTTATTTGGGGGATGCTCCAGCGAGTACGAGGTTTCCCTGCAGTCCGCCCATGCGGTAATCACCCACATTGACAGGGAAGCCTATGAATTAATCTTGATTGGGATCGCAAAAGACGGAAAATGGTACCTCTACCAAGGAGACCCGGAGAATATCCCCGGCGATTGCTGGCAGAATGAAGCGGACTGCATCCCTGTGGCAGCCTCCCCGGATAAGAGCCTGCATGGGATTTTGCTGCTGAAGCAAGGGGGTGCAGAGGGACTCTCTCTAGATGGCGCATTGCCAATCCTGCACGGGAAAAACGGGGAGGACGGAACGGTGCAGGGCGTGCTGGAGCTGGCCGGCATCCCCCTGATTGGCTGCAATACCATGAACTCCGCCCTCTGCATGGATAAGGAGACGGCGCACCGTCTGGCTGCCGGATGCGGCGTGAAGGTTCCGGCTTCCCATACCGTTACGAAGGCTGGCATGGAAGATTTTGAACAAGTGCAAACGCAGGCCGAGGAGCTTGGCTACCCCCTGTTTGTGAAGCCCATGCGGGCCGGCTCCTCCTTTGGGATTACAAAAGTTGTCAGTCCCAAGGAACTTGAGGCAGCTGTGGAACATGCCTTTACTTATGACTCCTATGTGATCATGGAGGAAATGATAGAAGGCTTTGAGGTGGGCTGCGCCGTTCTGGGCACGGAGGAATTGGTGCTTGGCGCCGTAGATGAGATTGAGCTGTCCCAAGGATTTTTCGACTATACCGAGAAATACACCTTAAAATCCTCAAACATCCATGTCCCGGCCAGGATTTCCCCTGAAAAGGCAAAGGAGGTCCAGGATGCGGCGGCAAGGATTTACCGCAGCCTAGGCTGCAGCGATTTTGCCCGGGTGGATATGTTCTTGACGCCGGAAGGAGAAATCTATTTTAACGAGGTCAATACGATTCCCGGATTTACCAGCCATAGCAGATACCCGAGCATGATGAAAGAGATTGGCATTTCTTTTGAAGAGCTGTTAAGCCGCCTGCTGAGCAAAATCTAAGGAGGGCATAATGCATGAGGCAGAGAAAAAATTATGGGGCGGTCGATAACTTCCGGCTTTTGGCAGCCTTGTTGATTGTGGCAATCCATACCGCCCCGCTGGCCTCCTTTAGCGAGACGGCGGATTTTTTGGTGACCTACTGTTTTGGGCGCATTGCAGTCCCGTTTTTCTTGATGGTGACGGGATTCTTTGTGCTTGCCCCTTACCAGCGGGCAGGCCGTTCCCCAGCCTGGAAAGAAAGCGCTTCGGAGAGGGCATGGAAATTTTTAAGGAAGACGGCTGTTCTCTATGCGGCTGCCACAGCCCTTTATTTTCCCATAAAAATCTATTCCAAGCAGCTGGAAGGCATGGGCGTTGGGGATTGGCTGAAGGAGATTTTCTTTGACGGGACTTTTTACCATCTCTGGTACCTGCCTGCCGTGCTTATGGGCTGCTTGCTGCTTATGGGGCTGATGAAGGCCATAAGCTCCCTGACGCTGTCGGCAGTCGTATTGGCGTTGTATTTTGTAGGGCTTTTGGGGGACAGCTATTACGGATTGGTAAGCCAGGGCAGAATCATAAAGGCTGTCTATGAGGGCATTTTTTCCGTGAGTTCCTATACCAGGAATGGGATTTTTTTCGCCCCTGTTTTTCTTTGGATGGGCGTGTTGATTGCCAATGGGAAAATCCGTATTCCCAGCCGCCAGGCGCTGACAGGCTTTTTGGTTTCTTTGGCTGGGATGCTGGGGGAGGGGCTTCTAAGCTATTCCCTGGGATGGCAAAAGCATAACAGCATGTACCTTTTCCTGCTGCCAGCCATGTTTTTCTTATTCCAGTGGCTCCTTTCCCTGGAGGGGGAGTCCTTTGCCATGGCGCGGGACTGCTCCATGTGCATCTATATCATCCATCCCTTGTGCATCATCTTGGTGCGCGGGGCTGCCGGCGCAATGAAAATGACAGGCATTTTTGTGAAGCAGTCCCTAGTCCACTACCTGTCCGTATGCGCAGCGTCCATAGCGCTGTCCATGCTTTTCGCTTATGGGATGCGGCTTATCAAAGGAAAGAGAAGGGGATGAGGTAATCATGTGCCAGAAAGGAAGGGCATGGATAGAGCTTAACAAGGAAAACTTAATGGATAACATTCGGCAGTTCCGTTTGCTCCTCCCTCCCGGCTGCGCCCTGATGCCGGCGGTAAAGGCAAATGCCTACGGCCACGGCGCGGCCTTGGTGGCGGGGGCATTGCAGGAGCAGGGGGTGCGCAATTTTTGCGTAGCTTCCGCTGCGGAAGGGATAGAGCTGCGCAGAGCAGGTATTTTGGGGGAAATCTTGGTGCTGGGCTATACCCATCCCAGTCAGTTCACAGATTTGATACATCATGATTTGACCCAAACCGTGGTGGACGCAGACTATGCCGCAAGGATGCAGGAGGATGGCCGTAGGTTTGTTGTCCATATTGGCATTGACACGGGGATGCACCGCCTGGGGGAGCGCTGGGATAACATAGAGGCCATCCAACAGATGTTCCGGCTGCCCAATTTGCGCGTGACGGGCGTCTATTCCCACCTATGCGTGTCTGACGGGACGTCCCATTGGGAGCGCGCCTATACCTTAGAGCAAATCCGGCATTTTGAGGCCGTGGTGGAGGAGCTGCACCGAAGGGGGATTTCCGGGTTCAAATGCCACCTGCAGGGAAGCTATGGCATATTGAATTACTCCCAGCTATGCTTTGACTATGCCAGGGCAGGCATTGCCCTTTATGGGATTTTAAGCGGCAGGGATGACAAGGTCAACGCATCCATGGAACTCCGCCCTGTCCTGTCCCTGAAAGCCAGAGTGGGGACGGTCAGGATGCTGTACCAGGGCGAGGGCGCAGGATATGGCCTGGCCTATCGGGCAGGAGAGAATCGGAGGATAGGGGCGCTGTCCATAGGGTATGCGGACGGCATCCCAAGGAGCATGTCCAATTGCGGGTATGTGCTCTGCCATGGGAGGAAGGCTCCTGTGATTGGGCGGATTTGCATGGATCAAATGTTGGTGGATTTTACCGGGGTTCCAGAAGCGAAGGCGGGGGATGAGGCCGTCTTAATTGGAAAATCAGGGGATTTGGAAATCCGCGCGGAAGACCTTGCCAGCTGGGCGGGGACGATAAGCAACGAGATACTCAGCAGGCTTGGGAGCCGCTTAGAGCGCATGATGGAATAGCCTAAGAGATTTCCTCTGGCAAAATAGGCCGTTTTGTGTTACAATGGTGCCATTCTAAAAGAGGGGACTTGAAAAGAGCGATGTTAGAGAATTTTCCATTCGAGAAGATTGTGGAGCCATTGCTCCAGTGGTTCCAAAAAAATGCAAGGATCCTCCCTTGGCGGGAAAACCCAGAGCCGTACCATGTATGGGTGTCTGAAATCATGCTGCAGCAGACTCGTGTGGAAGCGGTAAAGCCTTATTTTGCACGTTTCCTAAAAGCCCTCCCAACCGTGAAGGACTTGGCGCATTGCCCGGAGGATCGGCTGCTGAAGCTATGGGAGGGCTTGGGGTACTACAACCGCGTGCGGAATATGCAGGCTGCGGCTCGGACGGTTGTGGAAGAATATGGCGGGATTTTCCCAGCAGATTATGATAAGCTGCTGCAGCTAAAAGGCGTTGGGCGCTATACGGCAGGGGCTATCGCCTCCATAGCGTACCAAATCCCTGTCCCGGCTGTGGACGGCAATGTCCTTCGGGTGATTTCCAGGGTGTCTGCAGATTCTTCTGATATTATGAAGCAATCAGTGCGCAGTAAGGTGGAGCGGGCTCTTTTGGAGGTTATGCCAAAGAATCAGGCCAGAGCCTTCAACCAGGCATTGATGGAGCTAGGCGCGACAGTCTGCCTCCCCAACGGTGCGCCCCAGTGCGAGATCTGCCCTTGGCAAGGCTTCTGCGAAGCCAAAAAGCAGGGCATTTGGCAGGAGCTTCCCGTAAAGAGCAAAGCGAAGCCCAGGCGCATTGAGGAAAAGACAGTGTTTGTCATCCGGGACGGAGAGAAGATTGTCCTGCATAAAAGGCCTGCCAAAGGGCTTTTGGCAGGAATGTATGAATTCCCCAACACCCCAGGGCATTTGTCCGAGGAGGAGGCTCTGCAGTGGGTAAAGTCCCAGAGGCTATCCCCCATCCGCATACAGAAACTAGAGGAGTCCAAGCATATCTTTTCCCATGTGGAATGGCATATGGCGGGCTATGTGGTGCGGGTGGACGAGCTTGCAGAGAATCGGAGCGGGATGTTCTTTGTGGAGGTGAAGGACACGGAATCCGCCTACCCCATTCCCTCCGCCTTCCGCGCCTATACCAAATATATGGAGATGCGCCTAGGGAACGAGAGGTTTCAAAATGGATTGCCGCAGCTCTGAAAGCGGAGAAGTCACTGGGCAGTTAGGGCAGAATCAGGCATAAGGAAGCCGGCACAGTTATCTGTGCCGGCTTCTGCTATGAAAAAGATTTATATAAAAAAGTGAGGATACACTGTATTAGCGGGAGGACCTTGCCTTTCGGCAAGGCTATGAAAAAGATAATTGAGAAGCAACCAATCAATTTGGTAATGGCTTTCTTCTATGTTTAGTAGTATAGTGGAAAAATGTGACATGTGTGTGTTCATAATATGAGAATTGTGTAAAGATTATATGAACAAACTGCGTTTTTTCAGAGTTGTAATATCGCCAGGTTATGGTATAATGAAAAGAAACAAAGGAGTTAAGCTTATGGGCGATAAGAAGATACAATGGCATCCAGGCTTTGTCGCCGCCATGAATCTGGAATTTATGGAAAATAGAAAAGATTTGGTATTTGAAAGCGAGCATAATCTGAACACGAAGCCATTGGAAATTGATCTTCTGATTATAAGGAAGAATACTTCCAATAAGATACGGAATGAAATAGGGAGCTTTTTCCAGGGGCATAATATTATAGAGTACAAGTCTCCAAAGGACAGCCTGGATATAGATGTTTTTTATAAATGCGGCGCTTATGCAGGGCTTTATAAAGCATATGGCAATACCGTGAATGAGAGGAAGGCTGAGGATATTACGGTAACGATTCTGAGGGAAGCGAAGCCGAAGAAACTTTTTTTGCATTTCAAGGAATATGGCTATGGCCTGTCCAATCCATATCCTGGCATCTACTGGGTAGGGCAAAGAATCCTTTTTCCTACCCAGATTGTGGTCACAAGCGAGCTGAATAAAGATTCGCATTTGTGGCTGAAGTCGTTGTCGAATCATTTGGAGGAAAAAGACATTTGTGAGCTGATGGACAGCAGGGGAGAATTGAGTGAGGCATCTGACCGGGAGCTGGCAGACTCAGTATTGGAAGTGGCGCTAGAAGCTAATCGGAAAGTAATTGAGAAATGGAAGGGAGATGTTGATATGTTTGAATCATTGTTAGAAATTTTTGATCCTCAGCTACAGCCTATTTACGAAAAATTCCTTAGACAAGGCATGGAAAAGGGCATGCGAGAAGGCATGAAAGAAGGAATAGAAAAAGGAATGGAAAAGGGAATGCGAGAAGGCATGAAAGAAGGAATAGAAAAGGGAATGGAAAAGGGAATGCGAGAAGGCATGAAAGAAGGAATAGAAAAGGGAATGGAAAAGGGAATGGAAAAGGGAATGGAAAAGGGAATGGAAAAGG